>CAZTFZ010000019.1:4455-11678 GCA_964613105.1 uncultured Porphyrobacter sp.
AATGATCCGCTGCGAATGGTGTTATGTCACGGCAAGAGACCGAGACACAGAAAGATTTCATTCTGGCTCATACCATCCGAGCCTGACTTTAGGAGAACTACCATGAATAAGGCAACTATCGCAAAAATGGCTGGCCTCGCTTTGACCGCTGGTCTTGCTGCTGGCCTCTCAACCACACCTGTCGCTGCACAAAGCGCCAAGGAAAAATGCTACGGCGTTTCAAAAGCCGGCAAGAACCACTGCGCTGCCGGCCCCGGCACAAGCTGCGCTGGCACTTCGACCCGCGATTACCAAGGCAATGCTTGGACCTATGTCAAAAAAGGCACTTGCACCACAATCGCTACGCCAAAAGGCAAAGGTTCACTAAAGCCAATTAAGCGCTAATTGGCATCGGCCTGAAAAACGGCTAGGCTTCCTCACAAAGGACATAGGGGTAAATCATGCAGGCAATTGTTTCATTTTACGATCGTATGGTAGCATTCGCATCATCGCGTTTCGGCGAAGGAATTGCCCTGCTGATTACCCGCTTGGCCTTAGCCGGCATCTTCTGGCGGTCATACAAGACAAAAGTTGTCGAAGGCACTTGGCTTGAGATCGACGAAATCCAATATTTCTTGTTTGAAAACGAGTTTGCTGGACTTCCCCTATCGCCTGAACTTGCAGTCCCATTGTCGACTTACGCTGAATTTTTCTTCCCCATTCTGCTTGTCATCGGGTTGGCCACGCGCTTTTCAGCCATGGCGCTGATGATTATGGCCTTGGTCATTCAAGCCTTTGTATTCCCGACATGGGACCACTGGTGGGGCTGGGCCATTACGGTAACGGCTCTGGCTGCCATGCTGATCGTACGGGGCGGCGGAATTTTCTCTCTCGACGCCCTTCTCGCCTCTCGCCGATCCAAATAAATTGAAAAATGCGAGATCATTGTAACCAGATGGAAACTTGCGACGAATGACGGATTGTTAGGAGACGGCGATGATCGCTGACGAAGCAACATTGGCGCAGTTGATGACCAACAGCCAAAAAGGTGACCAGCAGGCCTATACGGTGCTCCTCACAGAGGTGCAGCTATGGCTTGAGCGTTATTTTCGTCGCCGAATTGCCCCTGCGCAACTCGATGATCTTGTTCAAGAGGTCATGATGGCAGTCCATAAGAAGCGGTCGACTTGGGATTCAACTCGGCCATTTCTTCCCTGGCTTGCCGCAATCGCGCGGTATCGCTGGGTTGATCATCTGCGAAAGGCTTATCGCTCTGCAGAAGATGAATTGGGTGATCATGACGCGGCTCAGGATAGCGACGAGGAAGCGGTTATGGCTCGGATGAGCCTCGAACGTCTCTTTGTTCATCTGCCTGACAAGCAGAGCGAAGTGATCGAGTTGGTAAAAATTGAAGGTCTGTCCATTAAAGAGGCAGCAGAAAAAACAGGACAAAGCGAGAGCTTAGTCAAAGTAAACGTCCATCGCGGTTTGAAGAAACTATCCGCGCTCGTTGAGAAGGCTGAATAGAAATGCAAAGGCAAGTAAACCCCCTTATCGCAGAATTGGCTGCTGATCTTGAGCCGGTGCGTCCTCTCAAGATTGCCTATGGCATTGCCTTGGCTGCAGTTGCTGCGATTGGCACAGTGCTTCTGGTTGAAGTCATGGAAGGCTTATGGCGCGGGATGCTCGCTGGTCGAGCTTCACCTTTCTACTTCATCGCTAACGGGATGCTTGGTTTGCTAGGAGCATCATCAGCATTGGCAGTTTTGCGGATGGCTCAACCCCATGTTGGCAACACACACGATGGCGCGCGCTGGTCTTTTGGAATGGTGAGCATTCTGCCTATCACCGGCCTGCTTATCATGACACTGCAAGGCAATGTGAGCGAAGTCATCAATGATCGCTACGGCGTAAGTTGCTTCACCTCTG
This sequence comes from uncultured Porphyrobacter sp., assembly GCA_964613105.1. GTDB lineage: Bacteria > Pseudomonadota > Alphaproteobacteria > Sphingomonadales > Sphingomonadaceae > Erythrobacter. Next base: position 6,364 of record CAZTFZ010000019.1, read on the forward strand.
GCACCGGGCTTGGTTTCATCGTTGCAGCGGCTTTGGTCTTCTGGCTACGTCGTGGCGCGCCGGTATCGCTCAACGCAGCTGGTATGTTCACCGGAGTTGCAGCTGGATCGATCGGCATGCTCGCTTACGGCTTGTCTTGCCCCATTGATCACGCTGGACACCTGGGCATCTGGCACGTTGCCCCGATTGCGGTAAGTGCAGTAGTTGGCCGACTGGCTGTGCCGCATCTGGTTCGCTGGTAAGCGCACTCCACAAAAGGACTGCTGTTCGAAACCAATGGCTGGGACGCTCAAAGCGTTCCGGCCATTGTTGTTTGAGGGCGAAGCTTCCCCTTTTACAGCTGAAGACAAGCGCCTATAGCAACGTCCATGTCTTCCGATACTCTTTCATCGATCCGTCCCTGGCGCGCCATTGAACGGCGCCAATCACGGCAAATCATGGTCGGCAATGTGGCTGTGGGCGGCGATGCGCCGATTACGGTCCAAACCATGACCAACACTCCGACCGAAGATGTCGGTGCAACGATTGACCAGATCCGTCGGTGCGAAGACGCTGGCGCTGACCTCATCCGCGTGTCCTGCCCCACTGCAGAGGCAACCGAGAATTTCGACCAGATCACCAAGGCCTCTGCCATTCCAGTGGTCGCTGACATTCATTTTCATTACAAACGTGCGCTAGAGGCGGCCGATAAAGGCGCTGCCTGTCTACGCATCAACCCCGGCAATATTGGCTCTTCAGAGCGGGTCGCCGAAGTGGTTCGCGCAGCCAAAGCCAATGATTGCGCGATCCGTATTGGGGTCAATGCAGGCAGTCTGGAAAAGGACTTGCTCGAAAAATATGGAGAGCCTTGCCCAGAGGCTCTGATCGAAAGCGCGCTCGACCATATCAAATTGCTGCAAGACCATGATTTTCACCGTTTCAAAGTTGCAGTGAAAGCCAGCGATGTGTTTCTAGCTGTGGCGGCCTATCACGGGCTCGCTGAAACGGTCGATTGCCCGCTGCATCTGGGCATTACAGAGGCTGGCGGATTGATCGGCGGTACAGTCAAATCATCAATCGGCATGGGCTCGCTTTTATGGGCCGGGATTGGCGATACGATCCGCGTGTCCTTATCGGCAGAGCCAGAGCAAGAAGTGAAGGTCGGCTTTGAAATGCTCAAAGCCTTGGGCCTGCGCACGCGCGGCGTAAGGGTGGTTTCATGCCCCTCATGCTCGCGTCAAGGCTTCGATGTTATCCGCACGGTCGAGGCGCTTGAAAGCCGGCTTGAGCATATCAAAACGCCGATGAGCCTTTCGGTCTTGGGCTGCGTCGTTAACGGTCCGGGCGAGGCTCGCGAAACCGATATCGGCCTAACTGGCGGCGGCAATGGCAAGCATATGGTTTATCTATCAGGCGTCACTGATCACACCGTGCAAAGCGATGATATGCTCGATCACATTGTGAAATTGGTCGAGGAGAAAGCCGCTTTGATTGAGGCAGGCGAAGCGAGCGCTTTTGATCCCCATGCGGCTGAAGGCCAAAAAGAGCCTGCGGAGTAAGCCCTGCTCCACGTTGTTCATCACGCTGACTATATGGCGCCTGCGCCAGAACGCGGGACTTTCAAATTCGACAAATATTACCTCGTGATGGAGGCTTTGCGCAGCGCCGCCCAGCCCATCACCGAGCACGCGCCCGAGCCAGCTCCGCGCGAATGGCTGGAAGCGGTGCATTGTCCGACATATGTAGAGCAAGTCTTCAGTGCCAAGGTGCCGCGCGACAAAGAACGCCGGATTGGCTTTCCTGTAACCCCGCATATTGCGAGCCGTGTACGCCACACCAATGGCGGGACATATCTGGCTGCAAAACTCGCCCAAACCCATGGCTATGCCGCAAATTCTGCAGCGGGCAGCCACCACGCTTTGCACGATACAGGCGCCGGTTATTGCGTGTTCAACGATCTTGCTGTCGCCTCAAACCGATTGATCGGAACAGGTGATGCAAAGCGTATTCTGATCGTCGATCTTGATGTGCACCAAGGTGATGGGACCGCAAGCCTAACCGCTGGGCGCGAGGATATTTTCACGCTGTCATTCCATGCCGAGAAGAACTTCCCTGTCCGAAAGGCCCGTTCTGACCGCGATGTTGGCCTGCCCGATGGCTTGGGTGATGACGGCTATATGGACGCTCTAAACCAGCATTTGCCATCCATCGTGGACGAATTTGCGCCAGACCTTATTCTCTATCAAGCAGGGGTTGACCCGCATGTTGACGATAAGCTTGGGCGGCTTGCGCTTAGCGACGCTGGGCTGGAAACGCGAGATCGCTTTGTTGTGCGCGAGGCACGCCGCCGCAAAATACCCATCGCCTCTGCTCTTGGCGGCGGCTATGGGACGGATCAGCGCGAAGTCGCAAGCCGCCATGCTCGCTCTATGCTGGCCATGGCCGATGAGAACAGACGACATTAGACCGCGATTGGAAAGGCTCAAGAGTGGCTGAGATTGAAACCGATTATCTGATCATTGGCGCTGGCGCAGTGGGCATGGCCTTTGCCGATACGCTGCTCGATGAAGACCCCGATTGTCACATCACAATCATCGATCAGCACGCTAAGCCGGGTGGTCATTGGAACGATGCCTATAGCTTTGTGACGCTCCACCAGCCGAGCTCCACCTATGGCGTGAACTCTGCCGAATTGTCGACCGGCATAGCCAGCACGCAGGGACACAACAAAGGCATGGCGCCGCTCGCAACCCATGCTGAAATCCTCGCCTATTACGAGCAAGTGATGAACCAGAAGATGCTCGCCAGCGGCCGCGTGCGTTTTCTACCGCTGACCCGATATTTGGGAGGGCAAGAGGGCAATCACCAGTGCGAGGCGATACTTTCGGGCGAGAAAATCGCGATAAAGCTTGCTCGCAAGCTGGTCGATGGGACCTATTTTCAGACCAGTGTCCCCTCCACTCATACGCCCGGTTTTGCCATTGACGAGGACGTGCGCTTTTCAACGCCCGGGCAATTGCCTCAAATCTGGCAAGAGGCGGGCGACACTCCAGCAAATTTCGTGATCCTTGGCGGCGGCAAAACCGCTATGGACACAGGTGTCTGGCTGTTGGAGGCAGGGATAGCGCCTGAAAACATCGGTTGGGTGCGGCCGCGCGACAGTTGGATGTTCAATCGCAAATTCTTGCAGCCTGCTTATACGCATTTGGAAGAATTGATCGACTTTCAACTGGCTCAAATGAAAGCGGCTGCAAGTTCCAAAACGGGCGATGAGATGTTCGCGCAATTGGGCGAGAGCGGCCACGTGCTACGGCTTGATCCGAACACCACGCCATCGATGTTCCACTTTGCCGTGATCTCAGAGGCCGAAGTAGAGATGCTGGGGGAGATCGAGACGGTTTATCGCCAAGGCCGCGTCACTCGATTGGAAAAAGCAGCGATGCATTTTGGCGATGAGCGCGTGGATGTTGCGGCAGACACTCTGTTCATCGATTGCACCGCTAGCGCCGTTCCGTTTGAGGCACGCAACCAAGCGCGCAAAGCAGTGTTCGATGGCGATGTCATAACGCTGCAAATGGCGCAGACGCCCTTCGTGCCTTACAGCGCAGCTTTGGGCGCATTTCTGGAAGCCAATTTCGAAACCGATGCAGAGCGCAATGCGCTCTATCCCCCTGCCCCGCTGACCGACACAACCAGCACCTATCCCGCTGCATTCATGGCCAATTTCATGAGCACTGGATTGCTGTCGCAAAACCCCAAGGTGAGTGCTTGGCATGCCAAATCGCGGCTTCATCCAACCGGGCCAGCAGTCGCGAAACTGGCGGCAGAAGGCAGCCCAAAACTGGCTGCAATGGGCGGCTTTGTTAGCGCAATCCAAACTTGCATGCCCGGGATCATGGCACTGGGCCAAAGCGCCCTCAAAATTCACGAAGAGGGCTGATCGAGATATGCAAGCTTCGCGCAATTTGACACCACGCCCCTTGCTGCTCGCGAGCATAGCTGGCGTTTTGATGGTGAGCGCCTGCGCTCCTCTTTCCTCTAGTCTCAATTCTGCGGACAGCGCCCATCCAGAGGCGCGGGCTTACGACGCCAGCATTGATGCCAATGCCAGCGTCGATGCTGCAATGGCGCGGGCAAAAGCAAGCGGACGCCATGTCATCCTCGTGCTTGGCGCCAATTGGTGCCACGATAGCCGCGCTTTTGCTGGATGGATGGAGACAGAACGCTTTCAGTCGCTGCTCAAAGACCGCTTCGAATTGGTCTATGTCAATGTCGGCATGCCGCAGACCAAGGACGGCCATAATTTGCACATTGCCGAACGGTTTTCTGTGACCGATATTGAAGGCACACCCAGTGTTCTGGTGCTGTCATCGGACGGAGTTTTATTGAATGGCGAAAGCGCGAAAAGCTGGCGCAATGCCGCTAGCCGAACACAAGACGCAATTTTTGCAGAACTGGTTGCATTAGCGCCCGAGGGCTAAGGCCTTTTGCTAAGAGACCAATCTGAATTCAATTGTTCAGACTTTACACAAGCGTGCTGTGATATAGGCTGCGTCATATGAAACGTAGAGAACTCCTCAAAACCGCCTGCACAGCTGCGGCTGGCCTTGCTGTTAGCTCGCCCTTGCGTGTCGCTGCGCAGGTTAATCCCTATGCTCAGCGCGATGCGCGGCTCTTCGCCATTGCCCGCGAACAATTGGCGCGGCTGGGCAATCAGATATGGCGCAAGGATATAGTCGGCATTGCCGATTTTGGCGTTCATTCAGCCAGTAAACGGTTCCATTTCGTTGACCTTGAGAACCAGCACGTTGAGAGTTTTCATGTGACCCATGGCGATGGTTCTGATGGCGATCATGATGGCTGGCTCAATCGCTATTCCAATATTGAAGGCAGCCATTGTTCCAGCCGCGGCGCTTATATGACGCGCAGCTGGTATTTTGGCCGATTTGGCACATCCATCCGCCTCGATGGTCTTGATCCAACCAATTCACTGGCCTTGCCGCGCGCCATTGTGATGCACAAAGCCAATTATGCAACGCCCGAGCATGTCCAGCGCTGGGGCAAATTGGGCCGTTCCAATGGCTGCTTTGCCATGGGCCCGAAGCAGTTTGACAATGCCTTGCTCAAATTGGGCGGCGGACGGCTGCTGTTTGCTGAAAGCATCGGCTTGCAGGACGATGGCAGTGTTATCACCCCGCCAGTGGCTCAAACCGATCTGGTGGAAAGCGCCAATGGCCGCGTAGAATTATTGCGGCCTGAGAATGGGAAGACCTTTGCTCAGACCAATCCGGGTGTGTTCTAAAACCCCTTTAAAGCACCATTAGTGCCCATGGTTT
>CAZTFZ010000019.1:11778-13355 GCA_964613105.1 uncultured Porphyrobacter sp.
AGCTGGCAAGCGGATTGGCGACGATCTCCACCACTTCTTCATCGGTTTCGCGAGCACGATTGGCACGGCGCGGCTTGTCGAGCGAAGCCAGAACCGGCGCATCGCGGTCGTAAATATCCGCGAAGGTCTTTAGCTCGCCATCAATGTCCTGCGCCATGGTGAAATAGGTGATGTAAACCGGCCAATGGTTGTCGAGATCGTAGAGCGTATATTTGCCGCTTCCAGTGATCCGCTCGACTTCCTCTTGAATGGCAGGAATATCCTCGCGCGTTTTCATATTGCCGAGCATCGCCATGGTCATTGCGAGAGTGCGCGCACCCTCAACCCGGATGCAGCCATGGCTTAGCGCACGCTGAGCGCGGTTGAACAAATGCCGCTGCGGCGTATCATGCAGGAAAATCGCATGGGCGTTTGGCATGTGCAATTTCATCCGGCCAAGCGAATTGGTTGCGCCCGGCTGCTGCACGACCGTCACCCAGCCATTGGATCCCTTGGTCGCTTTATAGCCATTGCGCCGCGCCCAAGCAGGATTGCCTAGCACTCTTGCGCCCAGCCCCTCGCCCTTCACTATTGATTGCGGCACGGTCCAAGTCGGGTTGAAAACGACGCCTTCGACGATCTCTGCCAGCTGCGGGGTCGCTTGACGTCCCGGCTTACCAACAACCGTTTTATAGCTGCGGATGATCTTGTCATTGACCGTCAAACGCAGCTGATATTCGGGCACATTGGTGAGCAAATAACGGCTGCCCAAATCGCGCGCCAACCAGCGCCAGCGATCCATATTTGCGCGGATCAATTTGCTTCTGGCAGGATCATTGGTTGCGGCCAATGCTCCTTTAAGCTTAGCATAGTCTGGGTGCACCGGATTGAGCGAAGCCAGCGTTTCGCCAACAGAGCCGCTCTCATCCAAAGCCTGCGCAATCAGATTGCGGGTCGGCATACGATCTGCATCGGGATCAACGACAAACCATTGCACGCGCGCATCCATCGGCGTGCGGCCATCGCGCAAATCTTCGACCACCCAGATAAATGCTCGTGACGCGGCCATATTGAGAGTTTTGCCTTCGCCCGCTTCAATTGCGGCAGCCAAAGCATCGGGGTCATAATCAGCGGGGTCGAGGCCTTCAGCATCAAGCCCTGCAATAAAGCTGAGCAAATCGCGCGCCTGATCGGCCGACCAATCGAGCACGACTGTCGGCTCCTCGCCCTGCACGATCTCAGTCGGATCAGCGAAAATGGTGTTGTCGAACGCTTCTTCTAGCGACTGAGCGGCAGCGGGTTCAGACGTATTGACGGCTTTTTGCGCCGCAGCAGCATCTTGCACAGCAGCAGCAGCCGGGGCAGCGCTCGCCAAACTTGCAGCAAAAAGCAGTGAAACAAAGAATGTTCCGCCCACGATAATGTCCTTCACTAAGAGGTCGCGTTTCGTCATTTTTACCCCCTAAGCGCCAGAATTTCGTACCTTCTGATGGGCCTTTACAAACCCCTCAAACGAACTGAGCGCACTACCCAACTAAATTAACTATAGCTTGTGTCCACTATTCTACATTGCTTTTCCCTGAATTTCATCTGGGAAT
>CAZTFZ010000019.1:13455-18252 GCA_964613105.1 uncultured Porphyrobacter sp.
ATCGATAAGCCCCCTAGTGACACAGGCAATCGTGCTAAAAACCCATCGCCTCATGCCCTTCGCGGCTGCCCTTGCTGGCATTGGCTTTCTGTCATGCATGGATGCGCTGATGAAATCGGCTGCGAGCGATGCAGGCGCTTATACCGCCACCTTGCTAAGGGCAGCATTGGGAACAGCCATCATCGCGCCCATCTGGCTGGCGACGCCCTTGTGGAGCAAGACGAAATGGCGCTGGCCTGAAAAGGCCGTGCTTGTAATCCACGCAGAACGCGGCGTCATTTCAGCCTTCATGGCCCTGAGTTTCTTTTATGCTCTTACAAAATTGCCCTTGGCAGAGGCTATCGCGATCAGTTTTATGGCGCCGCTTATCGCTCTATATTTCGCACGGATTTTCTTGGGCGAAGAAATCCAGCGCAAAGCGATTTTGGCCAGCGTTCTGGGCCTTTTGGGCACGGTGGTCATCATAGGCGGCCAATTTGGCCGGACCGAACTCTCTCGCGATCTGTTGTTAGGGCTGGGATCACTCATGTTCTCCGCCCTCCTTTACGCCTACAATTTCACCGTAATCAGGCGTCAGTCGCAGCGCGCCAGCCCGGTAGAAGTCGCTAGCTTTCACAGCGGTGTGAGCGCGCTTGTCCTGCTGATTGCCGCTCCGTTCTTATGGGTCACTCCGCAGCTTGCAGCCCTAAACACTATCGCCATGGCCAGCGTATTCACTGTCGCAGGCGCTATGGCGATTGCATGGGCCTATGCCCGTGAAGAAGCGCAAGCGCTCGTTCCAACCGAATATTCTGGCTTTCTTTGGGCAAGCGTTTTGGGCTGGGTCTTTTTTCGTGAAACGGTAACGCTGCCGACCGTGTTTGGGACATCGCTGATCGTCGCAGGTTGCTGGATCGCTGCTAGGCAATCGGGCGCTAACGAAGAGGCCGAAAGACCAGCCGAGCAACCCGGCTAGCTGGCTCGCAAAAAGCCGCGCGAGCCTAATCGCGCGGTCAAGGCCGCTTAGAATCTTGGCCAAGACTTGATTTTTGGGCCGTTTTCCCGCAGAGGCTCGCACGACAGTGTCGCGGCATTAATCAACCAGCGACAGCCCCATAAAAGAAGCACTCAGAAAGGACGCTCTAGCGTATGACTCAGGTCGGCAAAGACACGCTCGGAACCCGCTCAACCCTCAATGTGGATGGCAAGGACTATGCCTATTATTCCTTTGCCAAAGCGGCAGAGAAAATCGGCGATGTATCCAAACTGCCGTTCAGCCTGAAGGTTCTCTTAGAAAACATGCTCCGCTTTGAAGATGGTGGCTTCACCGTTGGCGAAGAGCACATTCGAGCGATTGCCGATTGGCAGCATAATCCAGCGACGGGCAATGAGATACAATACCGCCCTGCACGCGTGTTGCTGCAAGATTTCACTGGTGTGCCTTGCGTGGTCGATCTCGCGGCAATGCGCGATGCAATTTCGGCGCTTGGCGGCGACACTGCGAAAATCAATCCGCAAGTGCCCGTCAACCTCGTGATCGATCACTCGGTCATGGTTGATGAATTTGGCCACCCCAAAGCGTTTGAGAAGAATGTTGAGCTGGAATATGCTCGCAATGCAGAGCGCTATGACTTCTTGAAATGGGGCTCAAAGAGCTTTGAGAACTTCTCCGCTGTTCCTCCGGGCACGGGCATTTGTCACCAGGTCAATCTAGAGCATATCGCGCAAGGTGTATGGTCCAGCAATGATCAGGACGGGGTGAGCGTCGCCTACCCTGACACTTGCGTTGGCACAGACAGCCACACCACTATGATCAACGGTCTTGGCGTTTTGGGCTGGGGTGTTGGCGGAATTGAAGCCGAAGCGGCGATGCTCGGCCAGCCAATCTCTATGCTGATCCCCGAAGTTGTCGGCTTTAAACTGACCGGCGCAATGGCCGAAGGCATCACTGCAACCGACCTTGTGCTGACATGCGTGCAAATGCTGCGCGAAGTCGGCGTTGTTGGGCGTTTTGTGGAGTTTTACGGCCCCGGCGTTGCCAACCTCACCCTCGCTGATCGCGCAACAATCGCCAATATGGCGCCTGAATATGGCGCGACATGCGGCTTTTTCGGCATTGACGATAAGACGCTTGATTATATGCGCCTCACTGGTCGCAGCGAAGAGAATATCGCGCTCGTCGAAGCCTATTCGAAAGCCCAAGGCATGTGGTTCGAGCCTGAGAATGAGCCGATCTTCACCAAGACGCTCGATCTCGATATGAGCAGCGTTGTGGCAAGCCTCGCTGGCCCCAAACGCCCGCAAGACAAGGTTGCGCTGCCTGAGGTTGACGAACTGTTCAATGGCGACCTCAAAGCGACTTACAAGAAAGACGCGCCCGTTCGCACTCCTGTTGAGGGCAAGGACCATGACATTGGCGATGGCGACGTTGTTATCGCTGCTATCACCAGCTGCACCAACACATCGAACCCCGATGTCTTGATCGCCGCAGGTTTGGTCGCGCAAAAGGCGGTTGCTAAGGGATTGAAGCCCAAGCCATGGGTTAAAACCTCGCTTGCGCCGGGCAGCCAAGTCGTAACCGACTATCTGGAAAAAGCTGGCCTGCAAGATCACTTGGACGCCATCGGTTTTGACCTTGTTGGCTATGGTTGCACGACCTGTATCGGCAATTCTGGCCCACTTGCACCGCCCATCAGCCAAGCGATCAACGGCAATGATATTGTCGCTGCATCGGTATTGTCGGGCAATCGCAATTTCGAAGGCCGCGTATCACCCGATGTACGGGCAAACTTCCTCGCCTCGCCGCCATTGGTTGTCGCTTATGCGCTGAAAGGCACGGTTACTCAGGACATCACCAAAACGCCGCTTGGCCAAGACCAAGATGGCAAGGATGTGATGCTCGCTGATCTTTGGCCGAGCAATGAGGAAATCGCTCAAGTTCGCTCTGGCGCAATTGACCGCGCAATGTTCGAAACCCGCTATGCCAATGTCTATGAAGGCGATGTGCATTGGCAGTCGATCAAGGTTGAGGCATCGGACACTTATCAATGGCGTCCCGGTTCCACCTATGTCGCAAGCCCGCCCTATTTTGAGGGCATGGAAATGACACCGGCACCTGTGACCGATATCGTCGAAGCGAAACCCTTGGCGGTTTTGGGCGACAGCGTCACAACCGACCATATCTCGCCAGCAGGCGCGATTAAGGCTGACAGCCCGGGCGGCGAATATCTGATGCACAATCAGGTCGCTAAGGCAGACTTCAACTCCTATGGCTCGCGCCGCGGCAATCACGAAGTTATGATGCGCGGCACCTTTGCCAATATCCGCATTAAGAACGAGATGGTTCCGGGCGTCGAAGGCGGCTTCACCACTTACAATGGCGAGCAAATGGCGATCTATGATGCGGCCATGAAGCACCGCGAAGATGGCAAGCAATTGGTTGTTATCGGCGGCAAGGAATATGGCACAGGATCGAGCCGCGATTGGGCAGCCAAGGGCACAATCCTATTGGGTGTGCGCGCTGTGATCGTTGAAAGCTTTGAGCGCATTCACCGCTCCAACCTTGTTGGCATGGGCGTATTGCCCTTGCAGTTCAAAGAGGGCGACGACCGCAATAGCCTTGGTCTAACGGGCGATGACAGCTTCTCTATTGCAGGGCTTGCCACGCTCGAGCCGGGTCAGGACGTTGACGTCACGGTCACTCGCAAGGATGGCTCGACCGCCAGCTTCACAGCCCAATGCCGGATCGATACCGCCAACGAAATGGAATATTACCGCAATGGCGGGATCCTCCATTATGTGCTGCGCAAATTGGCTTCTTGAACCTTCGGCCAGAAAGTTTTGCGTTAGGCTCAATTCATGAGTCAGCAATCGGATAAAGAGCAATTCTCCCAGCATCACCATGTGCTGGGAGTTTTGTATGCGCTTTCGATTCCTTCTATCCGCTGCTGCGTTTCTGGCGTCGCCGGCGCTGGGTCAGAGCGTCACAGCACCGCTGCAATCAAGCCCAATCCAATCGAACGAGAAGGTCGGACAGACTGCACTTCAAATCGACTATGCAGGCTTTATCGCATTGGCAGCCAAGCTTGAGGGTTACCGCGCACAAAGACTGTTATCGCGAGAAGCTTTCTTTGAGCGCGCCGCACAGTCCGGCGCACTTTTACTCGATACACGCTCTGCAGCTGCCTTTGATATGGGGCATATAGAAGGCGCGGTGAACCTGCCTTTCTCCGATTTTACCTCGGCGAAATTGCGCGCAATCATTGGCGCCAATCCGGATCGCCCCATATTCATCTATTGCAACAACAATTTCAGCGACAACATCCAGCCAATCGCGCTCAAATCCGCTTCCTTAGCGCTCAACATTCCAACCTTCATCAACCTGTATGGCTATGGTTATGAGAACCTCTGGGAGCTTGATGGGGTTATGTCGACGAGCGAGGTGAGTTGGGTTTCGGCGTTTGAGCCACTGGTTGCAAAAACCAACCTCTCGGCGAGCTGAAGCCTCCACTCCCTCTCCAGCACAAGCCGCAAACAAAAGGGGCGACTATCCGATCTGGAGAGCCGCCCTTCTTTTGTTTTCTCGTTTTCAGTGTGGCTGGGCGATCACTCGCCCCATAAGCCCACTCCTAGCGCAAAGGCTTAAGCTGCCGCTTTGCCCTTGCCTTTACGGCGACGCATCAGGGCCGCTGCAACGAGACCGAACAAGACCACCATCGGCGGTGCAGGAACTTCGGTTGCGCCTGAGGTGCTTCCGCCGGTCGTGCTTGAGCTTGAGCTTGTGCTCGTGCTGGTGGTTGAACCTGAAGTCGTCGAGGT
>CAZTFZ010000020.1:0-17659 GCA_964613105.1 uncultured Porphyrobacter sp.
TTGCTAAAGAGGTGGGTCTGCCACCCGCAAGCCTTGGCAGAGGCGATATTGGCTTCATTGTCATCAATGAACAGCATATCGCCCGCTGCATGGCCAAAGCGTCTCTCAGCAAGAGCATAAATAGCTGGATCAGGCTTTACCAAAAGCTCTTTTCCCGAAACCACGATGTCGCCAAAAAGCCCGAACACAGGTTGTTGCGGCGCAAAGCCATCCCAAAACTCAGCGCCGAAATTGGTGATCGCGAAAAGCGGGATTGCGCGCTCAGCAAGCTCCTCCACAATCTCTATGCTGCCGGGAACAGGGCCCGGTATCGTCTCGTTAAAACGGCTGGCATAGGCATCCAAAACATAGCCATATTGCGGGAACAGAGCTTTGCGTTCGGCGACCATATCCGCAAGCATGCGGCCTTGATCATGCTCAAAATGCCACTGTTCGGTCACCACCTCGCACAGCACGAAATCGCATTCTTCAGGGTCGCTGATGATCTTCTCAATTAGGCTGCGCAATTGCCACTGGAACAATACGCGGCCCACATCAAACACGACAGCTTTGATCACGCTCAAGCCTGGTCCCCTATCGTCACGAACTCGGTTCTACCCAAAAGAAAACGGCCCTAGCTCTTATGAAAGGAGCTGGGCCGCCATTCTATATCACTAACAATCGCGCATAGGGGCGCAATCGGTTTAGCGCCTAAGGATCAACCTTGGCGGGCTTTAAACCGGCGATTGGTCTTGTTGATCACATAAGTGCGACCGCGACGACGAATCACGCGGCAATCGCGATGGCGGTTCTTCAGCGACTTAAGCGAATTGCGGATCTTCATGTTCTATCTCTTCAAAACAAAGGGCTAAAGCTGGCTATACCATAGCTTATCGCCAAAAAATTTCGCGCCGAAGCGAGCTCCGACGCGTCAAAATCCCCTGCCCACTAGCCACGGCGGCGGTTTAGGTCAAGGAAAAGAGCGCATTATAAGGGGCTTGATTGCCCTGTCTTCGCCTCAAAACCCGCGCTTTTCTGGCAAAACACGCTCCCACTGCAAAGCATGGGAGACAATCGTGTCCAAATCAGCAAAGCGCGGTTCCCATGGCAGAGTTGCACGAATCAGGCTCGGGTCAGAGATTAGCGCCCCTGAATCGCCCGCTCGGCGAGGCTCCATCCGGCGTTCGATGGTCGCGTTCGTCACTCGATCGACCGCATCCAAAACCTCAAGCACGGAAAAACCGCGACCATAGCCGCAATTCATCGTCAAAGACCGCTCCGGCTCGGCAATCAGCGCCTCCAGCGCCAAGACATGCGCTGCGGTAAGGTCGCTTACATGGATATAGTCGCGCACGCCTGTGCCATCGTCTGTGTCATAATCGGTTCCGTAAACCGAAACAAACTCTCGCTTACCTAGTGCTGCCTCGCAAGCGACCTTGAGCAGATGCGTTGCACCAGCGCTCGATTGCCCCGTTCGGGCTTCGGGATCAGCACCAGCGACGTTGAAATACCGCAAAGCGCAATAGTTGAAATCATGCGCAGCGCTGCCATCGGCCAACATTTGCTCAGTCATGAGCTTTGACCAACCATAGGGATTGATCGGAACTTGCGGCGTATCCTCGGTCACGGCAGGCTCGTCCGGCATGCCATAAGTGGCAGCGGTTGAGCTGAAAATGAAATGCGGAATGCCGGCCTTTACCGCTGCGGCCATCAGGCTGCGGCTTTTTCCCGTGTTGTTCTCGTAATAATAAAGCGGCTTCTCGACCGATTCGGGCACAACAATAGAGCCCGCAAAGTGCATAATCGCGCCGATTTTCTGCTCGTCAAAGATGCGCGCGAGCAGTTCTTCGTCAGCAATATCGCCCTCATAAACGGGCACATCCTGCGGAATTGCAAAGCGAAATCCGGTTGAGAAATTGTCGATGATGGCAACAGGCCAACCTGCATCGATCAGCGCGAGGACTGCATGGCTGCCGATATAACCAGCGCCGCCAGTTACCAATACGGGACATTTTCGGATCGTGTTCATATTGCGCGCGATAGCAGGGTCGCTAGAAGGGGGAAACGCCCCTCGATATACGCATTGAAAGCTTGTCCCCGATTGCGACAGCTACGACCCCAAATGCTTAGGAGCCCAGCTTAATGTTTCGCTTAACCAACACGCGCTCAACGATAGCCCTTCTCGCCCTGCCCCTTGCCATTGCTGGATGCGCCACTGCGCCCGGCCCGGTTGAAGTCACTCGCTTTGTCGCCGCTGACAGCGCGTCGCAGCTTGGCGCAGGCCCGATTTTTATCACCAGCGCGCCCGAACAAGAGGCTGCGCCCAATGGCACTTTGGAAGCTGCGCCGTTCCGCAGCGCAGTCGCCGCAGAGCTTAGCGCTTTGGGCTATAGCGAGGCAGCGCGCGGCGCAGCCAGCCAGATCGCGGAAGTGCGGGTCGAACGCTTTGTGCACGGCGAAGACAGCAATCGCGGCCCCGTCAGCGTCGGCGTCGGCGGATCAGCAGGCAGCTATGGCTCGGGCGTTGGCCTCGGCATTGGGATCAATCTTGGCGGCGATAGCGGGCCAGAGCTTGGAACACAGCTTGGCGTAACAATTCGCGATGCAGCAAGCGGCGAGGTCCTATGGGAAGGGCGCGCAAATTTTGCCGTTAAGGAGAGTTCCGAGCTTGCACGCGGGCCAGCAAACGCGCAAACTGTGGCAAAGGCCCTGTTTCAGGAATTTCCTGGCAACAATGGGGAGACGATTGCGGTAAAGGTTTCTGAATGAACGATATTTCCATCGATAGCCGGTTTGACAGCGGCAATATCGAAACCCTCTCAATAGACGGCGCGAGCGCCAAACTGGTCATCCCTCTCGATGATGAAGTAGAGTTCAAGCAATGGTTCCATTTCCGCGTCTCGGGCGCAGGCGGACGCGAGCTGGAACTCAACATTACCGACCTTAACAACAGCGCCTATCCCGGCGGTTGGCCCGGCTATGACGCATGTGTGTCAGAAGACCGCGAATATTGGGGCCGCGCCTCATCCAGTTTTGACAAGGATGCAGATGGCGGGACACTAACCATCCGCTACACCCCTGCCAGCGACATTGCATACTTTGCATATTTTGCGCCCTTTTCGATGGACCGCCATCACGATTTGGTCGCTGAGGCCGCCGCATGCGAAGGGGTTGATCATAGGACGCTGGGGCATACGCGCGAAGGGCAACCAATCGACTGCTTGGAATTGGGCGAAGGCACGCATCAAGTCTGGCTATACGCTCGCCAACACCCCGGCGAAACGCAGGCAGAATGGTGGATGGAAGGGGCGCTCGAATGCCTGACCGACCCATCCGATAGCGTCGCCAGATTGCTCCGCGAGAAATGCCGTTTTCATATCGTTCCCAATTGCAATCCCGATGGTTCTGCTCGGGGCAATTTGCGGGTCAATTCTGTCGGCGCAAACCTCAACCGTGAGTGGGCTGAGCCAACCCCGCAGCGCTCTCCTGAAGTGCTCGCAATCCGCAATGCGATGGACGAAACAGGGGTTGATTTTGCTATGGATGTGCATGGCGACGAAGCGATACCGGTCGCTTTCATTGCTGGCTTTGAAGGCATCCCCAGCTGGACAGATGCGATGGGCGATGCGCTCTATCGCTACATCGATACACTCGACCGGCGCACACCCGATTTCCAAACGGAGCTTGGCTATCCCAAGACGCCTGCTGGCAAAGCCAATTTGGCCATGAGCACCAACCACGTAGCAGAGCGTTTTGGCGCAATCGCGATGACGCTGGAAATGCCCTATAAAGACAACCCCAAAAGCCCAGAGCCTGAACAAGGTTGGAGCCCAGAGCGATCAAAGATGCTGGGGCGCGATTGCTTAGCGGCTTTGCTAGAATGGCTGGAAACAGCCGACACCTAGGTGAGATTTGCCCTAGGTCAGATTGGCTGGCCCAAAAGCGGCTGGCAACAGCGTTGAAAGCGCAATTTCTTCGACCGTATAGGCTCCCGCTTCGTCGCTACCAACACAAAGGACATGCGGATCGCTTGCCCCCAATTGGGCAAGCTCGCTCAGCACCTGCCGGCAGCGCCCACATGGCGTGATTGGCGCTGAGGCTTGTCCTTCGCTGATAGGACCCGTCACAGCCACCGCGACCAACCCGCCGCGCCGACCGTCGGCCATGGCTTGCGCAACCGCCACTGTCTCTGCGCAAAGGGCCAGGCCATAGCTGGCATTCTCGACATTGGTGCCAGTGACAATTGCACCATCATCAAACAACAGCGCAGCCCCCACGCTAAAACCAGAATAAGGCGAATAGGATTGCTCGGCAGCGGCGCGTGCAGCGGCAATCAATTTGGTTTGGCTTGCATCATTCATGGCCGTATCACCACCCAAGCAATCGGTTCATCGGCGGCCTGTGTGCGCAGGCTGTTATTGGCTGTCCACAATATCCATGGACGGCCAGCATAGCTTGGCTCGAACCAGTTTTGGCTGACCCACAGATTGCGCTCGATCCGGCCCGCTATCCGGTAGCGTTCTTCAAACTTGCGCGAGACACTGAGAATAACTGGCTTTCCAGCATGGGCCTCAATCTGATTGACCAAGGTCATCAGCTCGCTTTGGATCGCGGCCCGCGAGACGCGCGTCGGGCACACTTCGCCTGTCTCGGCCAGATGAATGGCAGGCGGCAATAGGTTATCATCGCGCGGCACCATGGTGACAAAATTGGCCGATTGCCGATCCGCCAAAACGCAAGGGTCAAAGCGGTGCACAACGCCAAGCTCAATGTCGGCGGCGCGAGCAGCAGCAAAATTATCGGCAAATCGAGCGTCATGCTTATCAGCGCCAATGCTTGCCGCCAGATAGACGAAATCTGCGCCAAGCCCTTTCACAGTGCCAAAATCGACAAGGCCATCGCTCTGGGAAACAAGCGCGCCTTGGTCGGGCCATACCGCTTCATCCGGGCGCCAATGCTGGCCTTCCCACCAAACCCAGCCAAACGCCAAAAGGCCAAGCAGCATGACAAAACCGAACAGACGCAAGCCCCAACCAGCCCCGCGCTGACGCCGGGGCCGAGTTCTGCTGCGGGTCTTGCTGTTTTTCCTGAGCGCCACTGCCATCAGCCCTTAATGTGGAGCACACAGATGAGCGTGAACAAGCGGCGCGCGGTTGCAAAATCGGTTTCAACCTTGCCTTCCAGCCGCTCCAACAACAGCTCTGCTGCGCTGTTGTGAATGCCGCGCCGCGCCATATCAATCGTCTCAATCTCTGCAGCGGTGGCTTTGCGGATAGCCTGATAATAACTATCGCAAATGGCGAAATACTCGCGGATTGGGCGACGGAACCGGCCAAGACCAAGCACCAATTCCTCAAGAATTTCATTGTCTGCATCAGCAATCTTTAGCGCCAATCGCCCATCCATAACCGCCAAGGTCAGGTTAAACGGCCCCTTAGCGCCGCGTTCAACAGAGCGAACAGGCTTAAAACTGTTGTCCTCGATCAGATCGAAAATCGCGACGCGCCGCTCTTGCTCAATATCGGCATTGCGCCAGAGAATAGTCTGCTCATCAAGCTCAATCTGGGCAATACGAAATGCACCAGACCCAATCCCACCGGAATCGCCAGATGAGGCTGCCGAATGCGCAGCAGAAGATGAGTTGGAATCAGACATGCCAACATCGCTTTCGCAGACCATGCCTATGCGCGGCAAGCCATGGCATCGCTGCAATGTCGATTTTTTTGCAGAATGCGACTTTCAGATGCGAAACGCAAAGCTGTCCCCACTTTCCACAGACCGACAAAAAAGATTGCTGGTTTCGCTGCTTGCCGCTTAATCTTTGCTCGCCCAAAGACACTGCATGTCTGATCCTGATCTTCTGCTGCGCCCTGATGATTCGCCACATGCCCAAAATGCAGAAGGATCACTGACCACCGATGCCTTTGGCCAAAAGGCAAGCGGATCGGCAGATGAGGGGCAAAAACTGCCCTCAAATCTGGAAGCAGAAGCCGCGTTCTTGGGCGCGGTTCTGATCGACAATAAGGTCATGGAAGAGCTCTCGATTGAAATAAAACCAGATCATTTCTTTGAGCCCGTTCACCAGCGCATTTTTGAACGAGCCTCCAAGGCGATCGAGAACGGCAATCTTGCAACCCCTGTTACCCTAAAGCCGTATTTCGAGAATGATGAAGCGCTAGCCCAGCTTGGCGGCACGACCTATCTTGCGCGGCTCACCGCTGATGGGCAAGGCCTGCTCAACCCGCGCGAATTGGCCAGCCAGATTTTCAATTTGGCATTGCTGCGCAGATTGGTCAGCGTTGGTCGGCATCTGGTTGAACGCGCGCTCGACACTTCTGAAACGCTCAACCCGATGGAACAAGTGTCCGAGGCAGAGGCGCAGCTGTTTGATGTTGCCGAAAACACGACAGGCGATTCAGACGGTGTCGATTTCAGCACTGCATCAAAAGCAGCGCTGTCATTGGCAGAAGCGGCCATGAACTCAGACGGCGGCCTTTCCGGCAAAACGTCCGGCATTGAAGTAATCGACGAGAAAACCGCCGGCCTACACAGCTCTGATTTGATCATTTTGGCCGGGCGTCCGGGCATGGGCAAAACCTCGCTTGCAACCAATATCGCTTTCAATTGCGCAGAGGCGCATTTGCAGCATCAAAACGATGGTGGCCCATTCAACTATGGCGGACCGGTGGCATTTTTCAGCCTTGAGATGAGCGCTGATCAGCTGGCCACAAGAATCCTGGCAGAACAAGCCGAGATCACCTCGGAAAGCCTTCGCTCGGGCAAGATCACTCGCGACGAGTTTCAAAAGCTATCTTTTGCGAGCCAGCGCCTGTCTGAACTGCCGCTCTTCATTGATGACACGCCTGCGTTGACGATTTCCGCGCTCAGAACCCGCGCAAGAAGGCTGAAACGCAGGCACGACATTGGCCTGATTGTGGTCGATTATCTGCAGTTGCTGCAAGGCTCTGGCCGAGCGAATGACAACCGCGTCAATGAAATCTCTGAGATTAGCCGAGGCCTCAAGACCCTTGCCAAAGAGCTGGATTTGCCAGTGATCGCACTTTCGCAGTTAAGCCGTGCGGTTGAGCAGCGCGAAGACAAGCGGCCAATGTTGTCTGACCTTCGCGAGTCCGGCTCGATTGAGCAAGACGCCGACATGGTCTGGTTCATCTATCGCGGCGACTATTATCACGAAGCCATCAAACCCGATGGCCCGGGGCCCAACGGATTTACCTCCACAGACGCTGAGGCGAAATACAACGCTTGGGCTGAACGGATGGAAGAATTGGTCAACAAAGCAACGCTAATTGTGGCCAAACAGCGCCACGGTTCGACCGGTCTAGTGCCGCTGCACTTCCAGGCCGAAATCACCAAGTTCTCATCACCCAATACGCGCGATTATTCCGATTGGGACGAGGGTTAAATCCGAGCGCTCAAAGCCCCAGATTAAGCCTGCGCGACACATTGTAATCAAGCACGGTCACAATGAACCAACTTAGATTCCAGCGCAGCCTGTTCCAAAGATGCGCATGGCGTTTGTGGTTTTCTATGGTGATCGTTTCAGAGGCAGGCTCATGACTCGCAATAAATGCGCGCATCCGATTGGCCAAAGCGGCATCCTCGATCCTCAGCATTATCTCCAAATTCACGAACAGGCTGCGAATGTCGAAATTGGAACTGCCAATGAAGACGGCATCATCAATCACAAGCAGCTTCATATGCAGTTTGCAGGGCTGAAACTCCCAAATCTGCGCGCCTCGCCCAAGCAGATAATGGTAAAGCGAGCGGGTTGCCCCGATGGTCGCTCCATTATCGCTTTTGGCTGGTGTCACAAGCTGGACACGGCCCCGCTGCGCAGCGCTGCCCAATAGCCGCATGATCCGCGCGCTCGGCGCAAAATAGGCCGCCACCAAATCAATCTGCGTCGCTTCGCTCAAATCCTTGCGCAATTGCTTGATCCAGCTTGATGCGCCGCGCGTCGGCCCTCCAATTAGCAATTGGACTGGCCCTTGGGGCGGCCTCCATCCGCGCACCCGCCGGTAAATCCTGCGAAACTGAGCGCGCGGCTGCTTGGCCCAATCTTCAAGCTCTGCAAACCAGTCGAGCAATTGCTCGACTGCGCTACCCTCAAGCTGAAGGCCAAGATCATGCCAACCATTCTCGCTTGCAGGCGCAAAATAGGGGTCGGCGATATTGAACCCGCCAATCATAGCGCGAGCCTCGTCAGCAATAGCCAGTTTTTGGTGATTGCGAATCAAATAGCGGCGAGTGAAGCGCGGCATAAACAACGCAAACGTGCCGCCAGCTTGGGTCAGCTCCGCAAAATACTCATCATCAACATCCGAACCAAACCGGTCGATCAAGAACGACACCGCGACACCGCGCTTTGCCGCCCGCACCAAGGCATCGCGCACCGCAGCACCGGCCTCATCATCGGCAAAACGATAGTAAAAGCCCTTAAAACTGGTCTGTGCACCATCGATTAAAGCGATCAAAGACTTGAGGCGGTCATCGCCCGAAGGCAAAAAGATGAGCGATTGCCCAGCAGCTTCAATCGAAAATGAGGTCGGATCGTGCCACAATCTGCCGTCTGCGCCGAAACCATCGCTCAAGCTAGTCCCTAAGCCAACGCCCGCGCCACCATCTTCTAAAGGTCCACTAGGGGCCAGATCGTTTGCGCTTTTCTCATCCATAAGAGGCGCTCTTACCTAGCCCCCCGAAACTGCGCAAACATTGGGCAAATTCTTGACTCAAGTCGCTGAAACGCATATCCGGCGCGTTCTCAAACATTTTCCTATTTTTCGGAGTGCTTCATGGCGCGCGTTACCGTCGAAGATTGCGTAGACAAAATTCCAAACCGGTTTGATCTGGTTCTTCTGGCAGCTGAGCGTGCGCGCGAGATTTCGGGCGGCGCAGAACTGACGCTTGACCGTGACCGCGACAAGAACCCCGTTGTGGCGCTTCGCGAGATCGCTGAGCAGACCATCAAGCCCAAGGAATTGCAGGAAGCTGCTATTACCAATCTGCAGAAAATCCTTCCTGATGACGAGGAAGATGCAGATGAGGTCGGTTCTTTGAGCCAGTCGGCCGAGGCCCTTCGGATCACTGCATCAGCGCCAACCCGTTCAACCTCGATCGGGTCTGATTTCGAAGGTTGAGTCTGACGCGCGGCTGCCCAGCACTTTATCGGGACACGCTTTCTTGGCGCTCGCAGACTCCATTCCCCTTGTTGTGACTGCTAAGGTTGGCTGACAGCCGTCAGCACTGCCTCGGCTGATTTTTTCTATTTTGACCGCCGCGCGGCAGACTGAGCTGCGGGCAAGTGAAACGCGCTTTGCGCGATCAGCCGGTTGTGCCTATGTTGCTGCATCTGACGAGGGCGAGCGACGAAGCAATCGAGCAATTTCGGCGCTGCCCTATCGCGTGGAGACGCAAGTTTTGAGCGACATTGGCGAAGCTATTGGGACAGCCACAGAGGGCGGATTGCTGGGCGGAACGCTTGACGCACAACCGGGCAAGACAGGGAAATCGCGCGTTGTCGATCCTGCTGACCCCAACCCAGCACCCGGGAAATGCCTCAATTGCGGGGCTACGCTAACCGGCAAACATTGCCACCAATGCGGGCAAAAGGCGGTCGTTCACCGCAGCCTTAGGACCATCGGTCACGACCTCATGCATGGCGTTTTGCATCTTGATGGCAAGCTGTGGCGCACCTTGCCTTTACTGGCATTGAAACCGGGCAGGATCACGCGGCGTTACATCGACGGTGAGCGGGTCAAATTCGTCTCACCCATGGCGATGTTCCTGTTCAGCGTGTTTTTGATGTTCGCTGTCTTTCAGGCCCTAGGCATCACGACACCTACTGATCTTTCCGGGGCGGATTTTGATCCCACCAATGTCGAAATCAATGACGAGGTGGCAAGCGAGATAGAAACCACCGTCACCGAGGCCAAAACAAAGATGGCCAGCGAACTTGAAGCTGCTGAGGAACAGCTGGCAGCACTCCCAGCCGACGCTCCTGATCGGATGGAGTTGGAAGTCAAAATTTCCGAGCTGTCGAATGTGATCGCAAAGACGCAAGAGGCCGAACAAGCAATGGCTGGCGTGGAAGAGGGTTCGTTAGAATTTAGCGGGACCGGCATTGATTGGATCGACGAAGGGCTGATCAAGAAATGGCAGGCCAACCCGGGCCTAATGCTCTATAAATTGCAAACCAATTTCTATAAATTTTCATGGGCCTTAATCCCGATTTCGATCCCGTTTATGTGGCTGCTGTTCTTCTGGCGCAGGCGCTTTAAGGCCTATGATCACGCGATTTTCGTAACCTACTCACTCAGCTTTATGTCGCTGCTGTTTGTGACTTTGTCAGTGCTGGGCGCGGTCGGGCTGCCAACAGCGGCGCTCGTCATTGCTGGCGTGATAATCCCGCCGATCCATATCTATAAGCAATTGCGCTATGGCTATGAGCTTAGCCGGATTGGCGCCTTTTGGCGAACGGTTGCGCTGACCAATGGCATCGTCATTGGAGTGCTTTCGATATTCCTATGGCTGCTCTTGCTGCTGGGCGCTCTCTAGCATCTAGCAAGGGTATTTTTTGGCCATCAGATCAAAGAAGACGGCCCTAACCGTAGTGCTGGCATAGCGACTCTTGGGATAGCTTTCAAAATGGGCGAGCAACTCGCCACTGTTCAAAGAGCCCTTTTTCGGCGGGCAGCTGTGAGCAGTTCGGCCTGCCGCCTTATCGCTATCAATCCGCGCGCGGTAATCTTCACTTGCACCCTTCATTTCGCGGCGGGCAATCTTCATCTCGCTCGAAAATGGAGCAGCCACGCCCTTGCCTTT
This sequence comes from uncultured Porphyrobacter sp., assembly GCA_964613105.1. Classification (GTDB taxonomy): domain Bacteria; phylum Pseudomonadota; class Alphaproteobacteria; order Sphingomonadales; family Sphingomonadaceae; genus Erythrobacter. The sequence continues at coordinate 10,822 of CAZTFZ010000020.1, forward strand.
GAGGCGCTCAACCACTGGCATGAATTCATCAAGCGTCATATCGCCGAGCTTGGCCGCCGTAGGTGACACGAAAAGCGCAATTGCGCCGAGGGTGACTATAGATCTGCGCATCAAATTCTTCCCCTGACGACGAGAAAGGCAATCTGCTAAGCGCAGCTTGAACTGTGAGTTAACCGCCGGGCTGAACGAGGCCAGGCTCGACGCTGTAACTAGCCTTACGCCCCTTGCGGAGCAGCATCGCCAGAGCCGCCGAACTTCTTGCCAGCCTTAGGCACGCTTGACCCGCCCTTGGGTGCAGTCGCGACGGTGCCAGCGGGCTTATCAGGCCGATCAAGCTTGCCGTTTTCGAGCAACTCGTCGATCTCAGCGCCGGTTAGCGTCTCATATTCCAGCATCGCTTGAGCAAGAGTATGGAGCTTGTCTTCTTGGCTGGTCAGCACATCGCGCGCGCGCTTGAGGCCGCCTTCGACCAAGCTCTTAATCTCAGCATCGATGAGCTTATTCGTCTCGCCGCCACCCATTGTGCGAGCGGTTTGACCCATGCCCAGATAGCCTTCTTGGCTTTCTTCATATTGAAGCGGGCCAAGCTTGTCCGACATGCCCCATTTGGTCACCATATTGCGAGCCAGATCGGTCGCATATTGGATATCGCCAGAGGCACCGCTGGAGACTTTGTCATGCCCAAAGATGATTTCTTCGGCCACGCGTCCGCCCATTGCAACAGCAAGGTTGGCGTGCATTTTATCGCGGTGATACGAGTAATTGTCGCGTTCCGGTAGACGCATCACCATGCCCAAAGCCCGTCCGCGCGGAATGATCGTCGCCTTGTGGATAGGGTCAGACGCTGGCTCGTTCACGCCGACAAGCGCATGGCCTGCTTCGTGATAGGCGGTCATCTTCTTTTCATCCTCGGTCATCACCATAGAGCGGCGTTCCGCGCCCATCATGACCTTGTCTTTCGCGTCCTCAAATTCTTGCATAGCGACCAAGCGCTTGTTCCGGCGAGCGGCCAGCAAAGCGGCCTCGTTCACCAGATTGGCAAGGTCCGCGCCTGAAAAGCCCGGCGTGCCTCGTGCAATGGTGCGAGCGTTCACATCAGGCGCAAGCGGCGCTTTTTTCATGTGCACAGCAAGGATTTGTTCGCGGCCTTCAATGTCGGGCACAGGCACAACAACTTGGCGGTCGAACCGGCCCGGACGCAGCAAAGCGGGGTCAAGCACGTCGGGACGGTTTGTCGCCGCGATAATGATAATGCCTTCATTGGCTTCAAAGCCGTCCATCTCAACCAAGAGCTGGTTCAATGTCTGCTCGCGCTCATCGTTGGAATTGCCAAGGCCGTGACCGCGGCTACGGCCGACAGCATCAATCTCGTCAATAAACAGGATGCATGGCGCGTTCTTTTTGGCTTGCTCAAACATGTCGCGCACTCGGCTTGCGCCAACGCCCACGAACATTTCGACAAAATCCGAACCCGAGATGGTGAAGAAGGGCACCCCTGCTTCGCCAGCAATTGCGCGGGCTAGCAATGTTTTACCTGTGCCGGGAGAACCGACCAGCAAAGCGCCCTTGGGGATTTGTCCGCCAAGTTTGGAAAAGCGGCCCGGATCTTTCAGAAATTCGACGATTTCTTCCAGCTCTTCGCGCGCTTCGTCAATGCCAGCAACGTCTGCAAAGGTGACCTTGCCTTGGCGTTCGGTGAGCATTTTGGCCTTGCTCTTGCCAAAGCCCATTGCCCCGCCAGCGCCGCCGCCCTTTTGCACTTGGCGCAATACGAAAAAGGCAATGCCCAAGATCAGAATGAATGGCAGCGATTGGATAAGGACATAGGTGAGAACGCCCATTTCCTCTTTCTGAGCGCCAGAATAGGAAACGCCCTTTTCTTCGAGCAGAGCGGTGAGCGAGGTATCGCTAGCAACCGGAACAGTGCTAAATTCGTCGCCATTGGTGAGCGTTCCGGTGATCAAATCCTCAGAAATCTCTGCCTCTTTGACGGTCCCCTCAGCCACTTTGCTGCGGAAGTCAGAATAGGCAATTGGTTCGCCAACCTGTTCTTGCGTGCCGCCAAATGCGGTCACCGCTACCAAAAGCGCAAGGAAGACGCCGCCCCAAATGAGCAAGCTCTTAATCCAAGGGTTAGGGCCATTTTCATCGGGTCCATTCGGGCCACCACCGCGATTGTCGTTGGGGGGTCCGCCGGGTTGATTCTGGTCGCTCATGCGCTCAATTTCCTTTTGGTCTGATAGCTATTTAGGCGCGAAGGGATGAATGGCAAGTTGAAGCGCCACAAGATATTGCGATGACACAGTTCGATTTAATTCGTTAATACCCTCATCTAGCCCAATTTCACGGGCCAATCATGGAAAAATTCGCCAATTTAGTGCGGCTTAGCGAGAGTCTGGCACAGCGAAACGCAAAACGGCTTTTAAGTTTCAAAAGAATACTTGCCACACGCGTTTGACAAAGTGCGCGCGTCAAAAGCGTCGAAGCGGATGCGAGCGGAGATCGCGCTGCATCAGCCTTGGGCCGAGCGAAAAGGGCAAGGATCGTTCTGTGGCAAGCCCTAGGGGGCGATGCGGTAGGCAGTGATGCAGCAGGTGCCGCAGCGCCTTAAGCCCCCCATAAAAGCTCAGCCGGACACCCGATCAATCAGCCAATATGATCCGATAATGCCAGTGCCATAGGCTGCGAATTTGGCCGCAGGGCCGGTCCATTGAGCGCGCAGCCGAGTGATGATCGCGCGAATTGCCAAAACAGCAGCGATCACCAGCAATTGGCCCGCCTCAACGCCCAAATTAAAGCTGATCAAAGCGGCTGGAATTTCGCCCTGCGGCAGTCCGATTTCGCGCAATGCGCCGGCAAATCCAAACCCATGCAATAGGCCAAAAACAAAGGCGACCAGCCATGGCCAACGGCGCGTCCACGTTTCTTCGAGCGCCTCGTCGCCGTCGCCACCACCGCGCGCCAGTTCAACCGCGAGAAAAACGATGGAAAGAGCGATCAGGGCTTCCACCGGCGCTTGCGGCAATCCGGCATAGCCCAATGTGACGAGCGCCAAAGTGATCGAATGAGCAAGTGTAAAGGCGGTTGCCGCTTTGACCACTGCCCACACACGCCCAGCCTTATTGGCCACGATCAAGACCAGCGCGATGACGAACAACAAATGATCCCAACCGGCCAGAATATGCTCCATGCCGATAATGAAATAGCTGCGCCAAACTTGCGTGATTTCAGCCTCTTGGACCAATGTTGCAGCGGGCTGCCGACCCGTTAAAACATATGTTTGCACAGCAGATGACCGAGGGACAATGCGCAGCAAAGCATCACCGCTTACAACCAAATCAGCCGCGCTAATGCTCTGCCCTGCAAGCGTCCCCTCGCATTCAAGCACAAGCCGGCCCAGCAAAGCATCTTGCTGGCGCCTCTGCTGCACATCGCCTGCGACCTTGCAATTGGCAGGAGGCACTGGAACCGCGAGCTTTTCATCGGCGCGCGTAATCGGTTGCTTCCAGCCAAGCTGCCAGCGCGCATCATCCAATTGCACCAATTCCAGCGAGGCAGGGCGCAATTCATCGGCTTGCGCAGATTGGGGCCACAGGCTGAGCATAGCCAATAGGGCCAGAACGGCGCGGATCATGGCGCTATGTCCACCTCATAGGCTTCGCGCAAAAGCTGGTAAGCGGCCTCGCGGCGGTCAGCGATTGTGGCATTGCGCCATTCGGCCTCAACCCGATCGCGAATATCAGCAAGCTTGGGAACTTCGCCCGGTGTCTTTTCGCGAAGCAGCACCACATGATAGCCAAAACCGGAAACAATCGGGCCTTGCCATGTATCGCGCGAGCTCTCGCCCGAAACAGAGCCAGCCTCGAGGCTCGCAAGGTTTGCAACGAAATCCTGTCCAAAGCGCGCTTCGATACCGGCTTTCGTGGTCGCAGGCACATTGCGCGGCAGAGCGATAACGTCGCCCTCTTCTGCGGCGCTGCCGCCAGAATTTAACCGCCCAAGCGCGCCCAGAGCCGCTGCTTCATTGGCGAAATAAAGCTGAGTAAACGCATAGCTTGCGCCCGTTTCGAACAGGCTTGCATTCTCTTCCAACCAATCCTCAAGCGTTGCATCAGAAGGCTCTTCAAGCTCTGCCTGCGCGCTGGCCAAGCCATCCATCTTCTTTGCCATGCGTCGGCGCACAACCGCATCATCGCCATCAAGACCGAGCCGCAATGCCTCGCGATAGAGCACTTCATCGCGCACCCAGCTACCGATTAGGCCATCAAGTTCGGCATCGGTAGGAGCCCGTTGGATCGAGCGTTCAAATTGCAGCGATAAGCCTGCCTGCACCTCGCGGCTGACCTCAATCGTGCGGCTATCGGGTTCAATCTGTTCTCCGCGCCAAGCGAAGAAAGCGAACAATATCGCGCCGCCAATCAGAAAATGGACGAGCGGTTCGCGCGCCAGTTTTGCCGTCACGAAGCCTCCGCAGCTACGCCTGTATCTGCCCCTTTGGGGTTAACCCATATGGGCGAAGAATAAGCGCGTTCTTGCGAAACCGAATTGGCCAGCATTTCCTCTGACAATTCCAGCCCAAAGCGAACCATATCGAACAAGACCCAGCGCGGCGTGGGTATTTCTAGCACTCGGACATAGTAAAATGCCCGCTCGCCTTCGCGATAATCAGGGTCAGTCCAGGTTGCTCGCAATTCCGCTGTGCCAATGTCATTGGTGTAACTGGCATCGCCGCGGTCGACCGTATCGCCGACAGCTGGCACTTTGCCGCCAGAAGCAGCGCGGTTCTCCATATCGGACCAGACCACATCAAAGACCTGCTCTTGAGCGGTTCCGCTGGCATCGACCCAGCCTTTCACGACTTGCACGCGGTCAAGATTGGCGCCGTCGGCATCCTTCAAGGCAGAGATTAAGAAGCGCGGCGCAGTGCCTGCATCGGCCAATTCGCCGCCCATCGGAACACCTCGTTCATAGCCAGCGCGCACCCAATCGCCGTCCCAATCCTCAGCGGTAAAATCAAACCCGCCAAAGACGCGCAAGGAAATGCGAGAGCCGGTGGTCGCATACACTTCGCGCCGGGCAAAAGCGTCGAAGATTTCCGCGCGGCTGTTGCCCCTTGCCCAAGCCGCTGCATAGCCGCTGGCGAGGTAATGCCAGCCAAATCGACCTTCGCGGGTACCAAGGTTTTGCGCCTCGGATGCGCGCGTCTCTCGCGGTTCATTGCCGCTATGCTTGCCAAAGAAATTGTCTTCATCCGCGGTTGCCAAAGACGTGTGGCTATCAGTCGATCCAATCAGGCCAAAGGCATAAGGATTGACGCCGATCTGCTCTTCCAAAGAGAGCCCGCGCTTCAAAGCTTCACGCACATAATTGCCGCGCAGCATCTCTGGCTCAGTATCCAAGGTCAGCGGCAAATTGCCCAGCTCCCAACCGGTATCGCCAAAGCTTGCAAATTCATCATTGGGCGACATGAAGGAATGCGCTTCGCTGTCGCCTTTGATCTGTGTTGCCTCAACAACCGGCTCATACTTTGCGCGCTTAGCGGCATATTCGGCTGTCATTGGCCCGCCGCCGGGCTTTGTGAGCTCAAACATCAAACCATTGGAGAGGTTGGAATTGTGCGGGATCGCCAAGGCACGTCCGCCCGTTTCCTCTTCATAGGCCGCGAGATAATCCCACAAGCCCTCTGCTGAGGTAGTGAGGCCCGGATAGGGTATCGTTTGCTTAGTCTTGTCGCTGCCATCGCGGAACATGACCACGCGGTGCAGATTATTGCCATCGGGCATCAACGTATATTCAAAACCCGCCAATGCGGTGAACTCGCCCGGCACATTAAACCGGTCGAGCGTATCGAGATGCGTGCCCCAAATGTCGCGGGTGTTTTCTTCGTTTTGCTCTGGATCAGACAGAGCTTCGGGCAGATCATTATTCGCCGCTGCCGTAATCAGTTCGGCAATGGCGAGCTGCGATTGCTCTGGGCTTTCATGCATCATATCATGCCAGCGCAGCAGGGTTTCATCGCGAATTAACAGACGCGGCGCATCATACAGCCGGCGCGTTGCGCCAAGCCCATCAGAATGGTCCGCAATCACTAGGAAATCGAGCGGCCGGTCAAGCTTAGCTGTCTGGCCAGTGGAGGATGTCACCTCGTCGCCGCGCGCAAATTTCAGTGCGTCTTCAGGCCCCAAGCGAACGCCGAAACCAAAAGCATCAACCGAATTGTCTGTGTGCAGATGGGTGTCGCCCCAATAGGGCCGATCGGGAAATTCGGCGAGTTCAATCGCGCCTTCGCCATTGCCGCTTTGGCTTTCGTCAACCGATCCGCCGCATGCCGTCAATGATAACGCTGCAACGCAGCTAGCCAGCGCTGCCCAATTTGAGCGCCCCCAAGTCAAGGCCATAGCCCACTCCCCCTGTTTGTATTTTCTTTGCCCGAACTGTGCGCTGAAGCGGGCTTATCTGTCAAGAAGGCCAATTAGGCAGGAGCCCTGTTGAGCAAGGCCGAGCGCTCGCATGAACAAACCACCTCATCGCGCTGATTAAGCGCTTCGTGACGGAAAGTGACAATACCTTGGCCGGGCCGCGACTTGCTGGGCCGCAAAGCAATAACCTCGCTTTGGGCGCGCAACGTATCACCGATAAAGACAGGATTTGGCGTCACAACTTTATCAAAACCCAAATTGGCCACCAGCGTGCCAAGCGTCGTGTCACCCACCGATAGGCCCACGAGCAGCGAGAATGTAAAAGTCGAATTCACAAGAATTTGGCCATGCTCGCTCTGCTTTGCAGCCTCTGCGTCCAAATGCAGCGGCTGAGGATTATGCGTCATGGTCGAGAACAA
>CAZTFZ010000021.1:0-17233 GCA_964613105.1 uncultured Porphyrobacter sp.
TAAGTCTCGAACAAGTCAGCGGCCATGCCAGCACAATCGCCAACATTATCGCCCACATTGTCAGCGATGGTGGCTGGGTTGCGTGGATCATCCTCCGGGATGCCCGCTTCAACCTTGCCGACCAAATCAGCGCCAACGTCTGCCGCCTTGGTAAAGATACCGCCGCCAAGCCGCGCAAAAATCGAAATGAGCGACGCGCCAAAGGCAAGGCCGACCAGAACGTCGATAATCTGGCGCTTCTCGCCTTGATCCGTCAGGCTAAGGCCCATCATATCGGTGAGCACATAGAAGAAACCGGCAATCGCGATAAGCGCAAGGCCAGCAACCAACATGCCGGTAACAGCGCCTGCACGAAATGCGACCGTAAGACCTTCTTGCAAGCCTTTGTCTGCTGCCGCGGCTGTGCGCACGTTAGAGCGGACCGAGATATTCATCCCGATATAGCCTGCAACACCCGACAACACCGCACCCACGACAAAGCCGAGCGCTGAAAGCAGCCCAAGCGGCGAGATTGCGATGATGATGGCAACCACCACGCCGACGATGCCGATCGCGGTGTATTGGCGGTTGAGATAGGCTTGAGCGCCCTCTTGAATGGCGCCAGCAATTTCTTGCATTTTCTCATTGCCAGCGCTCGCCCCGAGCACTTGGCGGCTGGTGATGAAACCGTATATTACGGCCAGCAATCCCAGCAAAATTGAAATAAGAACTAGGTCCACGAAAACTCCCCTTCTTCCTCGTGTAACGCTCATTAGCCCGTGCTTTTTGGCTACGGTCGGCGCAGTTAGTTTTGCGAGCTATAAGGCAGTTGTGCCGCGTGGCAAGCCTAATGGTTGAGGCTTGGCTTAGGACAGTCCGCCAATTCCTTGCTTTTCGCCAAGGGTTTAGGCGGGGGCATGGGCCGGTTTAGGGCGGAGTTTAGCCGTGTTGATAGCCAAGAGCCCTGTCTGGCGAGATTGGTTTGCCGTCCAAAAGCAGCCTTTCGCCGACAAACTTGCAGACCGTGCCAATGGGTTTTGCGTAGCTAGGCAAAGTGGCTGTTGGCGCTGCGGTGAAGAGCAGTGCGTAATCATCGCCCCATCCGCAGGCTCTCATCCGTTCTGGCCATCCTTCAGAGCGTTCATCCAGCTGATTGCCGTCTTTGGCTCGGCCTTGGAATTGGGGCGAGTGGGGCACTGTGTCGATGGCGATGTCGAGCGTCACATTGCTGGCCTCTGCAAGCCTCTTGGCATCAAGAAACAGACCATCGGAGACATCCATCATCGCGCTAACCAGCGGGACAAGCTCTTGCCCTTCTTGGAGCAAGGGGGTGGGCCTCACGAATTTCTCTACGAAATAGGGATCGGGTTCTGAGTTGCTTGGCGCTTCTTCCAAGCCCATTTCACGCGACTTCCGGAGCTTGGTAAGTTCGTCATACCCCGCCATTGCGTCCCCGATCACTCCGCACAGATATATAGTGTCGCCTGTCTTTGCGCCGCTGCGAGAGGGCACCGGCGTATGTGTGGCACGGCCAATGGCGGTCAGGCCCAAGGTTTGCGTGCCCGCCTGACCGTTGGAACCGCTATCTGGCGCAGCAATCGTGTCGCCCCCCAAAAGCGGCACTTGATATTGGGCTAGAACCGCGTGCAGTCCTTCAAGAAAGCGAGCATCATCGCCGCCAAGACTATAGCCAAGCAAAACGCCAATCGGCTCTGCACCCTTGGCAGCCAGATCAGAAAGATTGCTCGCCACCAGTTTCCAGGCGACATCATAAGGGTCTGCATCGGGGAAATAATGCGTGCCCCGCGCCATTGCGTCATGGGTTAGGATCAGCGTTTCAGACCCCAGTTCCAGCACAGCGCAATCATCGTCCAGCCCGCGAGCGCCATCATGCAGAGGCAGTTTGCGCAAAGCGGCTATGAAGTCATTTTCGTTCATTCTTGTTCCCGCGGGCGCATCCGCGCCCTCGATGTCCTCGCGGCTTGCGGACAAGTCCGCGCCGCTGCGGGCGGGCAGTCGCCCTTGCGGTGCTGCGCACCGATTATGATCGCACATCCTTAGCAACGCCATCGAGCACGCCGTTCACAAACTTTGCTTCGCGGTCGTCGAAAAAGGCCTTTGCAACATCGACATATTCGCTGATCGCGCTGCCAGTGGGCACATCGCGCCGAGCGAGCAATTCATAGCCGCCAGCGCGCAGCACTTGCAGCATGGTCTTATCGAGCCGCATCAGCGTCCAGCCATCGGCTAGCCGCGCGGTTAGCGCTGCGTCAATCTCTTGCAAGCGCGTTAGCGTTCCGGTGACCAGATCGTCGAAAAAGTCGATCTCTGCCCCAGCCAATTCGACATCACCCAATTCAGAGGAGCTGTCATCGCCGACAAGCCGGTGCTGGTGAAATTCGTCGAGCAATTTCTCAAGCGCAGTGCCCTCCATATGCGCTTGATAGAGCGCTTGAACAGCGGCCAACCGAGCAACAGAGCGGGCTTGCGAGCGTTTGGGTGTGGTAGCAGGACCGCTCATATTCAATCTCCGGATTTCAATCGCAGCGCGATGGATTTGGCATGGGCAGGCAGGCCTTCTGCCTCGGCCAATTTGATCGCTGCTGGCCCAATCGCCGCCAAAGCCTTGTCGCTGGCATCGATAAAGCTGGTGCGCTTCATAAAGTCGAGCACTGACAGGCCGCTGGAAAAGCGCGCTCGGCGCCCAGTTGGCAAAACATGGTTTGGCCCAGCGATATAATCGCCCACTGCCTCTGGCGTGGTGCGGCCCAAAAAGACGCTGCCTGCATGACGCATTTGGTCAAACATTGCCTCTGGCTCCGCAATCGCTAGCTCAACATGTTCGGCTGCCAAACGGTCTGACAAGGAAGGCGCGTCGGCCAGACTATCAACGGTGATGATAACGCCGTGGTCGTCCCAGCTTTGCCGGGCTCTTTTGCCGGTTTCCAGCATCGCCAGCTGCACATCGACAGCATCCTCGACCAATCGGCCAAAACCCTCATCATCGGTAATGAGGATGGATTGGCTTGAGGGGTCGTGTTCTGCTTGGCTGAGCAAATCGGCTGCGATCCAATCTGGGTCATTGTCCTTATCGGCAATCACCAAAATCTCGCTTGGTCCTGCGACCATGTCGATGCCAACAACGCCGTAAAGCTGGCGTTTTGCTTCTGCCACAAAGGCATTGCCGGGGCCGGTGACAACATCGACGCGGGCAATTCTGTCTGTTCCATAGGCGAGCGCTGCCACGGCTTGCGCGCCGCCCACTCGCCAGATTTCGTCAACGCCCGCAATATGAGCGGCTGCTAGCACCAGCGGGTTGATCTCCCCCTTGGGCGTTGGCGTGGTGACGACCAAGCGCTCTACTCCTGCAACCTTGGCTGGAATTGCATTCATCAGCAGCGAGGAGGGATAGGCTGCTCTGCCACCGGGCACATAGAGGCCGGCGGCATCAACAGCATTCCAGCGAGCGCCAAGCCGCATCCCAATCGCATCTGTATGGTCGCGGTTCTCAGGCAATTGCCCCGCATGATAATCGCGAATGCGCGTTGCAGCGAGTTCGAGAGCCTCGCGCAATCCGTCATCCAGCCCTTTGTAGGCTGCTTTGCATTGCTCGGCTGAGATTTGCCAATCACCTTCGCCCGAAAGGTGGTGCTGGTCATAGCGGCTGGTCAGCTCAACCAAAGCCTCATCGCCGCGCTCGCGCACTTCATTGAGGATCGTCGCAACAACGCGGCCAACGTCCTTGTCGCTCTCGCGGCGGTCGCGGACAATCTTGCGAAAATCTCGCTCAAAATCGGGGTCACTGGCGTGCAAGAATTGCATTAGCCTGCACGCGCCTTTGCGGCGCAATCAGCGCGGAAATTCTCGACAAATTCGGCAACGCGTGGATCGGTTTTCAGCGCAGCGCGATTGACAATAAGTCGCGCAGAAATGTCCATAATCTTGGCGGTCTCTTCAAGGCCATTTTGTTTCAGAGTGCGGCCAGTTGAGACAAGGTCCACAATCCTGCCAGCAAGGCCAAGCTCGGGCGCGATTTCCATCGCGCCGTTCAATTTGACGCATTCGGCCTGAACACCTTGCCGTTCAAAATGTTTGCGGGTGATGTTCGGATATTTGGTTGCAACGCGCAAATGGCTTGCGCCCGCTTGCGCTGCATCGCTGCCTACTGGCTCTGCGACCGACAAATGGCAGTGGCCAATGTCCAGATCGACCGGCGCATAAAGGTCGGCATAGTCAAATTCTTCGATCACATCAGAGCCAACAATGCCCATTTGCGCAGCGCCATGGGCGACGAAAGTAGCAACGTCGAAGGCCCGCACGCGAATAAGGCGCAGCCCCTCGCGCTTGCAGGCAAAGGTCAGCGATCGGTTGGCCTTGTCGTGAAAGCCATCCTCAGGCACAACGCCAGCACGCTCCATAACTGGCAGTGCCTCTTCTAGGATGCGCCCTTTAGGCACGGCAAAAGTAAGCTGTTCTAGCATAGCAGGGGGCAAATAGGCGCAGAGCCGCCAAAGGGCAATTGGAAAGGCATGCGAATGGCAAATAGCGCAATCATGGATCAAGCTTCGGTACCTGAAGGGATCGAATGGCAGGCGCGCCATGCAGAAGAGGGCGGAGCGCCGGGCACAGCGAAAGTTGTCCGAGCGACCTTGGCTTTGCTGAACGGAGAAACAGCGACAGGGCGAAGGATTGCCAATTGGCAGGGCTTGGTCGTCAAAGACGCTTTGCCTTTGCGCATTGCAGGCGGCTTGCACAATCTGGTGCTGACAGGCGCTGATACGCGCCTGGCCGATGTTTATGCAGGCCGAATGACTGTGCAAAGCGATGTTGATGCTTTGGTTTGCGAACTTGTCCAACGCTATGATGCGCGGCTTTTGCCATGGCTTGATGGGCCGCCGCAAACCAATGAAGCGGGGCGCTCTGCCAGCATTATGGCGGGCCTTTTGTGGCTCGCTCAGCGCGGGCCTGCGCGCTTTGAAATGCTGGAATTGGGCGCGAGCGCTGGGATCAACACCATGATGGAGCGGTATCTTTATAGGCTTGGCGGGGCCCAAGTTGGCCCAGCCCAAAGCGTGATGCAGATTGAGCCTGAATGGCGCGGGGCCGCACCGCCCAAGCTTGACCCAGAAGCGGACTTCGCGATTTCCTCCATCAAAGGCTGCGATCTCAATCCGATTGATTTGAGCGACCCTGCCGCAGCGCTAAATCTCAAAAGCTATGTCTGGCCGGAGGCTGCTGGTCGCATTCAGCGGATCGACGCTGCTGTGCAATTGGCCAGCGAGCGGCCCCCGAATGTGGCGCGCCAAGATGCAGCAAGCTTTGCCGAAGAGGTGCTGAGTGCCCCGCAGGAAAGCAGAACAACGCGGGTGCTTTTCCATTCGATTGTTTGGCAATATGTGCCTGAGGATCAGCAAGAGCGCGTGACGCGGGCGATGGATGATGCGAGCAAACAGGCCAGCACTGCTGCGCCGCTCGCTTGGCTGACATTAGAGACCAATCGCGAGACTTTCCGGCACGAGCTGATCGCTCGGCTGTGGGATGGCGCAGAGCATGATGGCACGCCGCATTTGCTCGGTACGGCGCACCCGCATGGCGCTTGGGTGGAATGGCTGGGTTAAAGCGCAGCCTCGCGATTTAGCGCTTTAGAAAGCTCTCCATCGCTTGGTTCACAGCCTCTGGCGCTCCCCAAGTGACAAAATGTCCGCAATCGGGAATTTTGGCGAGGGTCAGATCGTCAATATGCTCGTCCAGCCCTTCGATATTCTCTGCTGGCAAAGCAAGATCGTCCATCCCCCAGATTACCAATGTTGGGATTGCTAGCTTGGGCAGGGTCGGCGGCGCATAGTCTTGCGGCAGGGCAAAAGGGGCATCCATTGGCGGCACTTCTATGGCCGCTGCGCGGTACCAATTGAGCATGGTGATCGCAGCCTCGCGATCCTCCCAATATTGCAGCAGGCTGTCGCGCTCATCAGGTTCCATCGCGTCAGTGTCTTGCCATTCGGTCACTTCATTGAGGAACCCGCCAAGCCCTTTATCGGCGATCAAAGCGTCGTAGCTGGTATCGCGAAAGGCGCGCATATATTGGCTGGATTGGCGCTGCTGCTGATTGGTCCACAAAAGCTTAGGAAAGACCAGCGGGTGCGGCGCATTGGCAAGGATCGCGCGCTCTACTCGGGCCCCTTGGCCGCCGATCGCAACCGCCCATGCAATCGCTCCGCCCCAGTCATGGCCGACAATCGTAAAGCGCTCCACTTCCAAACTGTCAGCCAGCAAGAAAATGTCGGCAATGAGCTTGTCGGTCTCATAATTTTCGACGCCTGCAGGCTTTGAAGAGCCACAATAGCCGCGCTGATCGGGCGCAATACAGCGATAGTCCTTGGAGAAATGGACAAGCTGATGGCGCCAAGTGCGGTGGTTTTCGGGAAAACCATGGAGGAAAATCAGCGTGGGCGCATCGCGCGGGCCGATATCAACCACATCCAGCGCAATGCCATTGGCAAGTTCGACCCGGCTTTGCGGCAAGTCGATATTGAGCGGGATAGCTGTGTTTTGGCTCATTCGTCGCCCTCGATCTGCTCCATATAGCCGCTGGCAACCAATGCTGCGGTTTGGTCGAACAAAGCATCGGGCGTTCGGCGTAAATCGCCCATTGCCAGCTCTGCCCCGCGCGCAATGATAATCTCGCGCGTTCCCTTGGCCATTTCATCGAGCATGATCTTGGCTGCCTCATCAGCGGGAATGCCTTGATCTATCACCTTGTCGCTGCGCCCACGCCTTGTGCCCTCAGCGGTCAAAGCATTGCGAGCAACATTAGTGGCGACGGATCCCGGGTAAATGACATGCACATCCACCCCGTTGACAGAGAGTTCAGCGCGCAAAGCATCGGCATAGCCTGCAAGCCCAAATTTCGCCGCTGAGTAAGCCGTGCGCATCGGCACACCAACTTTGCCTGCGATGGAGGAGATAAAGGCCAGCTTGCCGCTACCGCGCTCTGCCATATGGCCAATAAGCGATTGGCTAAAAGCGATTTGAGCGGTGAGATCGATTTCGATGATATCGCGGTAGACCTGCATAGCGGTTTTGAGCGCTCTGCTGCGCTGCGATATTCCGGCATTGGCAACGGCTATATCGACGCCGCCAGATTGCCACTGGGTCGCCTCTTCGCTGGCCGATAAAAGCGCTGCGTCATCGCGCACATCAAAGGGCAGGATAAGGCTTTCGGTTGGGCAGTCCTTAGCAACCTCTTCGAGCCTAGCTTGATCGCGGCCCGACAGGATCAGCTTTGCGCCGCGCTGCGACCAATCGCGCGCCATGCTTGCGCCAATGCCGCTGCTTGCGCCTGTGATCCAAGCGGTTTTGCCTTCATAGTCCAACTCATCATCTCCCATTTCTATGAGCTTTAGCGCGCCAATTTTCTAAGGAGCGCTTGCTTTTATCGCTAGAGCATGGACCCGCTCGCCCGGAATGTCACCCAATGCTTTGTTGATCAGACGCTGGCGTTGAAGCCGCGAGACATTGGCAAAGGCTTCGGCCTCAATGATTATGGTGAAATGCGAGGCGCCGCTGCCATCATCGCCCGCATGGCCAGAGTGCTGTGCGCTGTCATTGATGATTTCGAGCTGGTTTGGCGCAAATGCTACGCGAAGCAATTCCTCCATCTCTTGTTCAACCGGTAAAGTCATGGCCATAGCCCCTCACAAAGCGTCTTCTAAAAATTTGCTGCAACTGAGCATCAAAGGGGCTTCCCTAAAGCGCTTTTGATCCCCATTCTAGAGCCAATGCGACAGGCGCGATTTCACGGAAGGCACGAGGGCCAAACGCAAGTTTGCGGGCACCCCACTTGCACCGAGCCGGGCGAGTTCCGTGCCCCTGCGCCAAGCGGGCATAGTTTTGATGGGCCGGGCGAATGGCGCTGGTTTTGCCTAGAGCATGTGCGCGAGTTTAACGCTGGCTACAATTGGTTTGAGGGGATGAACGCCGAGGAGATTTTGGCCGCTCAAGGGCCGGTCGCAGGTTGGCGCACTGAAAGCCCCAGTTTCCGGCCAACAGCAGGCGTCGATGGCATGCCGCGCTGGGGTGATTTTGAAGATCCACTTGATGCGATCTCTGCCCGCGCTGCTGGCATCAAAAGCCGCGCTCAGCGCGAGGTAGAGAACGATATTGCCGCGAATGTGGATGGGCGGTTTACCCCTGAAGAGGCGCGCGCTTTGGACGTAATGGGCCTTAGCCTTGATACAGATCGGGCCGAGCTAAGGCGGCGTTACTCGCAGCTTGTGCGCAGCTATCACCCTGATCGCAATGGCGGGGACCGGCAGCATGAAGCGCGGCTTGCCAAAGTGGTTGAGGCCTATCAATTGCTAAAGAAAAGCCGCAGTCTAAAGCGCGCTTAAGGCTGCTGCGTTTGCTAGTCGCGCCCGCGCGTTAAAATCGGTTCAAACCCGCCATAGATCAGCAGCGATCCATCAAAGGGAATGGGGTCGCCATCGTCTGGCATTCCTTCGCCTTGCATCATCGCTTCATTGGCTTTGTCGTGGGTTTCTTTATCGGGCCAAATTACCCATCCAGTGACGATCTTCTCGCCTGGCTTGGCGGCAACAGCGCGGCGGTAATCTGTCTGATCGCCGTCTGGCACATCCAATTCCCACGCTTCCATTACCTCAAGCGCGCCATGCTCAATCGACCAATCGGCCATAAATTTGGCCGCTTTTAGATAGGCTTCCTTATTGTCTTCAGCCACGCTCAGTGCCGCACATGCGATATACATTGGATTGTCTCCTGCTACTATTTCGCTTGTATCAATTCTGTTTGAAGGCCCAGCGCAAGGTCTTGCCCATGCCCCACGTCGCAGCGCGGGCTGGCAGAGCCGCTAGCAAAGGGCGCTCCACGCCCAGCATAGGCCGCGCAAAGCTGGGCAGAAGCGCAATGGCCTCTGCACCGATCAGCGCCTGAGCACCTGGAGGAGCGCCTTTTGGACGCTGATTGAGGACCCAATCGGCTATCTCGCGAGCCTCGGGGCTGGTGGTCAAATCTTTGCGCAATTCGGCGAAAATAGCCTGCGCTTGCGACTTGGTTTCGGGCACAGGATCGGCGCCAAGCGCCCGCGCAATAACCGCAAACTGGCGATAATATTCATCTTGATCTGCGCGCGACATGTCGGGTTTTACATGGCGTAAATAGGCTGCAAGAAAGCTCGTTGCTTCGGCCACATGGACCCATGCCAAGGTTCGCGGGTTCTGAGCGGAATAGGGCGTTCCATCGAGCAAAGTGCCGTCAATGCGGGTATGAATGCGGTTGACCCGGTCAATCGCGTTCATCGCAGCGTCACGCTCACCGAAAGTTGTGACCGCAATAAACCGAGCCGTGCGGCGCAAGCGGCCATGGGCGTCCTGGCGAAAATCTGAATGGTCAAGCACACCTTGCAATGCATGCGGGTGGAGCATTTGCAGAAGCAGGCCGCGAATCCCGCCAACCATCATTCCAACCACATCAGCATGGACCATGCGGATCGGCGTGTCGCGTTCAAACAAGGCATCATCAGATGGAGGCACAGGCTCTTGGCCGCTCGCGCTATCGTTGAAAACGGCGCGAACATTGTCGACCAGTTTCAGCCGTATTCTTTCCGCTAGTTCGCCTTGTGCCATATTCCACCTATTCCTGGTCATTATAGGGTTGGCGTCGCAAGGATAAATCCCTAATCGTCATAGGCTATGAATGAAATGACCGATAAGAGCTTCGCTGCGAGCGACAAAACCATACTCTCCGCACCAGATACAACCGTCGATGTGCGCAAAACATTTGGGATCGATATTGACTGGGAAGTGCCTGCATTTTCCAAGCCTGACGAGCGCACGCCCGATTTGGATGACAGCTATGTCTTTGATCCCGACACAACGCTCGCGATCCTAGCGGGCTTTGCCCATGATCGGCGGGTGATGGTGCAAGGCTATCACGGAACCGGCAAATCGACGCATATTGAACAAGTCGCTGCTCGGCTCAATTGGCCCTGCATTCGGATCAATTTGGATGCGCATATCAGCCGGATTGATTTGGTCGGGCGCGATGCAATTGTCCTGCGCGATGGTTTGCAAGTGACTGAGTTTCGCGAAGGCTTGTTGCCATGGGCTTTGCAGCATCCGGTGGCGCTGGTGTTTGACGAATATGACGCAGGCCGCCCTGATGTGATGTTCGTGATCCAGCGTGTCTTGGAGCAGCAAGGCAAATTGACGCTGCTCGATCAGAACCGTGTGATCCGGCCCGATGCGCATTTCCGCCTGTTTGCAACAGCGAACACCGTCGGTCTTGGCGATACGAGCGGGCTGTATCATGGTACGCAAGCGATCAACCAAGGTCAGATGGACCGCTGGAACATCGTGGTTGGCCTCAACTATCTGCCAGCCGAGACAGAGCAAAACATCATTCAAGCCAAGAACCCGGATGCCGATGCACAGGTCATTGCCAATATGATCAAGGTCGCCGACCTTAGCCGCGCTGGCTTTATCAATGGCGATATTTCGACTGTGATGAGCCCGCGTACGGTGATCACTTGGGCGCAGAATTATGCGATTTTCAAAGACATCGGCTTCTCATTCCGCTTGTCCTTCCTCAACAAATGCGACGAGGAAGAGCGGATGCTGGTGGCCGAATATTACCAGCGCGTGTTTGGCGAAGATCTGCCTGAAAGCGTTGTGAAAACCGCTTAGAGACGCGCTCTTATAAGGCCTTGGGGAGCCACTCCCTTAGAACTAGCTAGTGATGCAGGCCTTGCGAAACTCACACAAAAAAGCGCGAAAGTGCACCCTCATGCACCTCCGCGCCTTTTGCGGATTGCTGCGGCTTCGCATCAATCCTTCGCTGAAAAACGCTCTTAGCTGTAAGAGATGCGCGTGCTTACCGCATTGCGACGACGCATCGCGCCACCAACCATGCCAAATCCAAGGATCATCAAGAGCCATGTGCCCGGCTCTGGAACAGCGCCGCCGACAGACTTAGCGAAATCGAGCGACCAACTGCTCAATACGCCGACATCACCGCCAGCCAAATCGCTGATGGTCAAAGTCCATGTGCCAGCGGTGTTCGCGCCTGCGAAAGCGATTAGGCCGCCTTGTGGCTGAAAGCTACCAGGAGTGATTGTTCCACCAGCGGAACTTTCGGCTGTCGCAGCGGCAGCGTTATCGTCGAACGTATACGTGCCCGAAATATCATCGCTTACGCCAAAGGTGGACTCTGGGACGCCAGGGCGGTCCAGTAGCACAACCGAGGTCGACCCGTTCGAAAGCGAAATGACGAGATCACCGATCCAAGTGTGATCAATCGTCAGGTCAACTGTCAGATAGTCAATGACTGCATTGGTCGAAACAATGATTTCGCTGCTCGCGGTTGAATTGTCTTCGATGTCGAACCCGCTGCCAGACACGATATATGTCGAGGCGCTAGCCGGTAAAGCAATTGAGCCAAGCGCAGCGGCTGCGGCAAATTTGGTAAGCGTTTTCATTCGATTCCCCCTGAACCATCGGGCGCTGCATCAAACAGCTTGTAACGGTGCGCTTCGCTCTGCTCTGCGAAAAACACCTAGGTCATGCATAGGCACTAGGCGTTCGGTAGGAATTAGCCACTTTCAAAGAGGGGTAATTAATCTCTTTCCCGCGATGGGACAGTTTCTGCCGCTGCGATAAGGCAACGGCCACAAGTAGGGTTAGGGGGGGATTTGCCAGTCGCCCTTTGCTTTTGCTGTATTGGTGCGCTAATACAGCCTTCGCATGAAAAACTTCATCCCAAAGGCGCTGCGTAAGAGGTCGAGCGATCTCAATGCGTCAGACCCAGACACGGACCCAGATTTGGATCATGAGCCTCGCGGTCATCAGGGCTTTTACTCTCTCCATGATGGCGCTGATGACAGTTTCTACGATGATGAACCTGACTATGATGATTGGGATGCAAGGCTAAACCGGCTCGACAGCCATTTTGCCGCTGAAGATGCGAGGTCAAATGCCAAATCAAATGGGCGTTGGTGGTGGCCCTTTGGCAGAAGCAAATCTGAGCAAGCACAGCCCAACCAGCCGGACCCGCAGGGTTATGAGCAAAGCCATTATGACCATGCGGACAGTGAGCCTGCAAAGCGCAAGCGCGGCAAATTGTGGTGGGCTATTCGCGGCTTTGTGGCAGCGGTGTTCCTTTTCATCGCGCTTATCGCATGGCTCGCTTTCACCGCACCGCTCAACAAATCGCTTGAGCCAATTGCTCCGCCGCAAATCACTTTGCTTGCAGCCGATGGCACGCCGATTGCCCGCAATGGGGCGATTACCGATGAGCCAGTAAAGATCGCTGATTTGCCGCCGCATGTGGCCGAGGCGTTTATGGCGATTGAGGATCGGCGGTTCTACAGCCATTGGGGGGTTGATCCGCGAGGGCTAGGCAGAGCGCTTTGGGCGCGGGCGACAGGCGGCCCCATTCAAGGCGGCTCCACCATCACGCAGCAGCTCGCAAAATTCACATTTTTGACGCCAGAGCGCAGCCTAACCCGCAAGGGTCGCGAAATGTTGATCGCCTTTTGGCTCGAAAGCTGGCTCACCAAGGATGAGATACTCGAACGCTATCTCTCCAACACCTACTTCGGTGACAATGTTTACGGGATAAGAGCAGCCAGCCTCCATTTCTTCTATCGCAAGCCGGAAAATCTGACGCTGGCCCAATCGGCTATGCTGGCTGGGCTGGTTCAAGCCCCCTCGCGGCTCAACCCGGCCAAGCACTATGCAAGAGCAGAAAAGCGGATGGATTTGGTCGTCGGTTCGATGGTCGCGGCAGGCTATCTCACTGAAGCGCAAGCCGCTCGTATTCGCCCTCCAGCACTGGATGTCCGGCTGAAAAGCGACCTTCCGACCGGCACATATTTTGCCGATTGGGCGCTTCCTCAAGCGCGCGAGCGAACCGAGACAGGCTATGCCAAGCAAACCCTCACCACCACGCTTGACGCAAGGCTACAAGGGCTTGCTCGGCGTGCTGTTGCGAATGCGCAATTGGGCGGGGCGCAAGTGGCGCTTGTCGCCATGAGGCCCAATGGCGAGGTCGTCGCAATGGTGGGCGGCAAGGACTACGCGCAAAGCCCTTTTAATCGTGCGACGCAGGCTAAGCGCCAGCCCGGCTCGACGATCAAGACGTTGGTTTATCTGGCGGCGCTTCGTGACGGGTGGGAGCCTGATGACACCATCGCCAATACCGAGATTACGCAAGGCAGCTATCGTCCCCGCAATGCCGGTGGGCGCTATTCGCAAGAGATCACCATTCGAGACGCTTTGGCGCAGTCGAGCAATGTGGCGACCTTGCGCCTGTTCCAAGCCGTTGGCAGCGAAAAGGTAATCGCCACAGCGCGCGACTTTGGCGTGACTGCTGATCTGCCTGTGGGTGATCCCAGCCTTGCTTTGGGCACGAGTGATATGAGCCTGATAGAGCTTACTGCTGCTTATGCGGGGATCGCTGGCAATGCCTTTCCAACCCGCGCCAGCGCTTTTGTGGCGGAGGATATTGGCTGGTGGGAAGGGCTTTGGTCAGGGCCTCAGAGCCTTTCGGGCAGCACGCATGAGCAGATTGAGGACATGCTGCGCCATGCGGTGAACAATGGAACGGGCCGCGCTGCTATGTTGGCGGGTCCTAACTTTGGCAAAACGGGCACTACACAGAATAATCGCGACGCTTTGTTTGTCGGCTATGCCAGCGGTCTGGTGGTCGGTGTTTGGATCGGCAATGATGACAATGCACCACTCAAAGGCATAACAGGGGGCGGGGCGCCAGCGCGCATATGGCGTGACTTTATGCGCGGCGCCCTGAGCGTTGAGGCGGGCGGTAAAGCAGGGGGCAATACAGGGCCGCGACCTGCGCCGACCGAACAGAGCGATCCGGGCGGTCCGGTCGAGCCATTGGATGTGCCCGACCTTGAGGATATTCCGATTGGCGACAGCGGTTCGCGGCTGCGCATCCGCGATGGTGAAGTGACGCTGAGCACTGAGATTGAGGGCGTGCCGCTCGACATAAGTTTGGACGATGAGGGTGTCCGGATTGAGTAGCGCCTAAGTTGATGGGGTCGCATCGCCAGACTGCAAACTTCGGCTGCCCTATCCCTCGCGCTCAATCTTCACATTCATGATGGCAGAGGCAATGGGCTTTGCCGCATTGTCTTGCCATGCTTCAACGCTGATATTGGCAGTACGTCGCCCCAATTTGACGATCCGGCCTTTGGCAAAGCTGGTTTCTAAGCTGCCAGCGCGCAAGAATTGGACGGTGACATTGATCGGTTTGAGACGCGCTTTCTCATCATCTAACGCGGCTCGCAAAACCGCATAGCCTGCTGTTTCCAGCAAGCCCGAGATCGCGCCTCCGTGCAATGCGCCCGGGCGACCCGCCAAATTCTTAGTGTATTCGGCAGTCAGGATTGGGACATCGCCTTCCCATTCGCTAACCGTCATTCCCAAGGCGCGCGCATAGGGTGTCAGCGCATCTGCGGCTTTGCTCATAAGACTGCTTTCATCTGCGCTTGGGCGGCGCTTTGCCGGGGCTTATCGACATGAACACTGCGGCAAAATGCGCTAAGGGATCATCCGGATCGCCATCATGGGCAAGCCCGCGTACAAAGGCTGCGGATTTGGTCAAGCGATAGCAATCTGCCCGCCCAATCACGCTCGCTTTTGCTTTAGCAGGGCGGATGTAATCGACTCGCAAATCGAGCGTTGCAAAGGGAGTAAAATGCTTACGGGTTGTCCAAATGGCCAATCCGCTGGCCATATCCAACAAACTTATGATCGGGCCAGAGGCCAGAATTTCGCTATCGTCTTCGCCAAGCAAATCAGCGCGCCATGGAAGCTCCAGTTCGACCCAATTTTCGCCTTTATCACAATAGGTTAGGCCCAAAAAGCCCGGGTGGCCCGCGCTTGCCATTAGGGGCACGAATTGCTCTGGATCGAAGGGGGTTTGGTCGGCCATAGATGGTTTCATGTGCGCGGAAAAAGGCTGGGTTACAATCCTTTAATTTTACCTAGGCGCAATCCCTCTCCACTTTTGAATGCGAGCGATGCCGATTTGTTGAGCATCGCCGATCAAACGGAGAAAAGATCATGAACCTTCCCAAGATTGAACTTGATGCACTTCCCACTCTCGACACCGCCGCAGGCATTTTCGGCAGCCTTTCGGAGGTCGCAGTTTCTGGTGTCGATGACAGTGTCGTTGTGGTCATGGTCTATGTTTACGAAACCATCCCAGCCGCGCTCCCAGCGTAATCGGTAGGGATAAAGAACGATGCATATTCATCCAGACTTGCGCAGGCTGAAGAGCGACCCGGTTCTTCAACGCCAAGCGCAGGTTGCCGTTGAGCAGGCCCGCAACGCCTGGCTTCAACGGCCGGATGTTGCCTCGGTTCTGGAGGACTTGAGTGCATATGGTGCAGAAGAATCCCTCTTCGACTGCCTAGCGCTTGAGACGCTGATGGTATCGCCTGACAAGGCGCGTACCATAATCGAGGCTCTGATGCACGGTATGGGAAACGTGCTGCGCGAATACCCGGTCGCGCAAATTCCTTTTCGGCATCAATATTCAGGCGGGATCAGCGTCCTCCAGCTCGCCGAATCAGGATCAGCCGTACTCTCTTTGGTAACGCATGAAGCCTTACCCAAAGCGCGCCAACAAACAGCGCAGTCCATTTGCTTTTCAAGCGGCGAGCGGCACGAATGCTATCTCTCGGGCGAGGCTAAGGCCGATATCTTCGAAATTCTCGCAGATGAAGGCGACAAAGTCTCACTCGATCTGGTGCAGCAGGATATTTCTGCTGGCGGCTGCCTCAGCCTGACAGGAGCCCGCAAAGCGCGGCTAATCCACTCGATAACGGGCAGTCTTACGATGCTGAGGCTTGGCCGAAAACCAGCTAGGCCTGAGCCAACTCGCGAGTTTCGTATTGCCGATGGCGCCTTGCTTCACCGTGCCAGCGGCGACCGCCGCGAAAGCCGCGAAGAAATGGCTATGGCTTTGCTTGGCCAGATGGGCCGGACAGATGCTGTCCCTGCCATTGAGACTATGACCAAAGCAGGAAGCGAGCACATCCGCTGGCAAGCGCTGCGCGAATGCCTCGCGCTTGATACAAGGGCTGGATTTGCCGCCTTGACCCAAATCGCTTGCGATAGCGATGATACCCTTTGCGGCAATGCTGGGACCTTGCGCGCTCAATTGCTCGAAGCCCATCCGCAGCTCACTCAATTAGAGAAGGCCTAGCCATGCCCCTATCCTTGTCTTGCGAAGATACCAGCGCGATTGGCCTTACCGATTGCCTAGATATGCTAGGCGAGCGTCCTTTTGACCCAGCGGATGAGGCCAGCCTTGAGAACGGCACCTTGGCCTTGCGCCGCTTAGCCAATAATCGCGACTTTTTGGGCGATATGCTGGTTGAGCAATTGGCGGATCGGCACCGCGAAATTGGCGAGCAATCCGCCTATGGCCCGCAAGCTATTGTGCTGTCGAACCTTCGCGAAGGCAGCTTTTTACGAGCGAATATATGGCCTTCTGAGCGCGATGCCTGTTTTCAGACAAGCGGTGCGAAAACCTTTGTCTACGGCGTGCCGCATGATCACAATTTCAGCTTTTTGACCGCAGGCTATTTCGGGCCGGGCTATGCCAGCGATTATTACGAATATGATTATGAGGCCGCCGCTGGCTTTATTGGCGAAAAGCCTGAATTGCGATTTGTCGAGCGCAGCGCTTTGCATGAAGGCAAATTGGCGCTGTACCGAGCGCACAAGGATATTCACTCGCAATTGACGCCGGAAAGCATGTCTGTCTCGCTCAACATCATGCATATTGATCCAGCGCAAGGATGGTTCGACCAATATGGTTTTGAGCTTGAAAGCGGCGAGATAACGGGCGTTCTAAACCCCACTTCGACCGAGTGCTTTTTGCGCTGCGCAGTGGGCTTGGGCAGTGAAGATGCCTTGGATCTGGCCAGCCATTTTGGCCAGCATCACCCGAGCGATAGGATGCGACTTGCAAGCTTCGAAGCGCGCGTTTTGCAAACAGATTATGAAACAGCCGATGCCTTGTGGTGCGAGGCTGAACGGTCGGGAAGCCGTTTGGTCTCTACGGAGGCAAGTACTCGGCGGCGAGCGTTGGAAGCTGCCTAACAGGACCCTTGGATGCCTGTTGAGGACCAGCCCTAATTACAGGGCACCTTTTAAAGTAAGCTCACGCTCGCCAACCAATCTGGCGCCAACCAATCTGGCGCTAA
>CAZTFZ010000022.1:0-4980 GCA_964613105.1 uncultured Porphyrobacter sp.
CGGATTTCCTCGGTCGCCACGCTGTCATTCTCATTGACGATTGGCACGGCGCCAGCCTCTATCAGGCGGGCAAAGGTTGCAGAAGCATTGAGATAGCGCCGCCGATCCTCAAGATCATCGAGCGTCACGAGCATCTGTGCCGCGACAAGGCCATGCGGCTCTAAAGCTTCGGACCAAAGCCGAGCAAGCGCCACTTGCCCCACAGAGGCCGAGGCCTGCGCATCAGCAAGAGAGCCGCGGCCACCCTTTTCCAAATCCAAAGCCGAAGCGCCCAAGGCAATCGCGCCCGAACTCACCACAATGACTTCGCAGCCCGCCTTGCGCAGACCGGCAATCTCGCTTGCCAGCGAGGCCAGCCAAGCTGCTCGCGGGGAACCGTTATCAATCAGCAATGCAGAGCCAATCTTGATGACAATCCGGCGCGCTTCGGCAATGTCCTTTAGGGTCGCAATAGCCATAATGCGTGCGCTAAATCGGGGACCAACCGGCATTGACTGCCTCTGCATCATCCTCGACCGCGCTGGCCTTTGTCTCGGTCGATGTCCGGTCAGGCAAATGATTAAGCACAGCGTTGAGCAAAGCCTCAACCCCCTCGCCTGTCGCGCCTGATATGGGGAAGACTTGGCTAGCCCCTTGCGCGATCAATTCTTGCGCAAAAGCTTCGCCCAATTCTTCATCGGCCAAATCGAGCTTGTTCAAGGCCACCAAACGCGGCTTATCGCGCAATCCCTTTTGCTCTTTATCGCCATAAGCAGCTAGCTCATCCTCGACGATCCGCATCGCTTCTGCGGGATCATCGCCGTTAATATCGATAAGGTGGATAAGGACGCGGCAACGCTCAATATGGCCCAAGAACCTATCGCCAATGCCGGCGCCATCCGCCGCGCCCTCAATCAGGCCCGGAATATCCGCAATTACAAATTCGCGGCCCTTGTGGCGCACCACGCCCAGCTTTGGCACAAGCGTTGTAAAAGCATAAGCGCCGACCTTGGCCTTGGCGTTAGAAACAGCGTTGATGAAGGTCGACTTGCCCGCATTGGGCAGACCCAGCAAGCCAACATCGGCCAACAATTTAAGACGCAGCCAGACCCACATTTCTTCCGAGGGCTCTCCGGGCTGATGCTGGCGCGGGGCGCGATTGGTGGAGCTTTTATAGCTCGCATTGCCGCGCCCTCCCATGCCGCCTTCGAGCAAAGTGATGCGCTGGCCTACCTCGGTGAAATCGGCGATGACGTGCTCTTTATCCTCGCTCAGCACTTGCGTGCCAACAGGGACCGCAATGACGAGATCATCAGCACCAGCGCCGGTTTGATCACGGCCTCTGCCATGGTCGCCGCGCTTGGCCTTAAAGTGCTGAGAATAGCGAAAATCGATGAGCGTGTTGAGGCCTTGGACAGCCTCCATAATCACATCGCCGCCCTTCCCGCCATTGCCGCCATCAGGGCCGCCATATTCGACATATTTCTCGCGCCGAAAGCTGACCGCTCCCGGCCCGCCTCCGCCCGATTTTAGGTAGACTTTCGCTTGATCTAGAAAATGCATGGCTGCGGTTTCACGCCCCTATATGCTCTGCGCCGAGGGCTTAGCCGCTCGGTGGCAAGGCTCCTGTTGGGGCGACCGTTACAGGCGTGCCGGGCTGCGCATTGGGGCCATAGGTGGCGTTCCAATTGGCAAGGTCGCGCTGATACTGATCATACGCGTTGAAGAAGCGCGCAAACACGCCGTCCAATTGCGCGAGACTCGTGGCTGAATTGGTGGACAGACCGCCAGCAGGCACGGCTGCCATATTGCTGACAACGCGAACCGCCTCATCACAGAATGCGTCAAGCGCGGGCGGAAGCGCGAAGTAATTATAGACCTGCGTCATGAAAGTATCGCGGGCGCTGCGATAGCTTGAGCCATGGTCCGCACGAAACTCTGCACTTACCGCAGAATTGGTGCGCGATAGCTCTCTCTCATGCTTGGAAAGATAGGTCTCATAGGCACCCAAAATTGAGGAATGACGCGCATCGCGGCAGCTTAGCGCTGCAACATTGAGGCCAGCTCGCAAATTCCAAATGGTCTGCACATTGGAAAGCCCGGTATTGACCGTTTGGCGCACGCCATTGCTGGCCACTTTCGGCGTGGCGAGAGCAGCGGCAGCGCCTGCTGGCGGCGTTGGACGTGGCGGCACCAATTGCACTGGCGGCGGCGCTGCCACTTCAACAGGCGCAGGCGCGCAAGCGCTAACCGTCACTAGTCCGAGGGCAATTGCGATCAGGCCCAAATTGCGAGAGGTTCTTTTATGTGTTCTCAAATCCATGGTGCGGCGTCATTCCCTTAAAAGCTATGCGAACCCATCCTCAGAGCATTTCATACCCTGCTAGGCGCTATAAGCGGTATTTGAGCGAAACCTAAAGAAAAATGCCCCGAAACCAAAGCGCCCGGAGCGCGTTCAGCACCCCGGGCACGATAGGTTGAGTCTTAGCTGCGACGAGCGCTGCCGCGAAAATGCGCAGCGCTAAGATCGAATGGTTTGTTCTAGTCTTGCGAACCCATGAAGCTCAGCAAGAATTGGAACATATTGATGAAGTCGAGATAGAGGCTAAGTGCGCCCAAGATCACGGCCTTGCCAGCAAACTCTGTGCCGCGCACATAGTCATACTCGCGCTTCAAACGCTGCGTATCGTAAGCGGTGAGACCGGCAAAGATCAGCACACCGAGGAAGCTGATCGCAATGCCCAGTGGGCCAGAGCCAATGAACATGTTGATGATCGAAGCAATGATTAGGCCAATCACACCCATCACGAGGAAGGTGCCAAAGCCCGACAAATCCTTCTTCGTGGTATAGCCGAACAGGCTAAGCCCTGC
The DNA here is from genome assembly GCA_964613105.1 of uncultured Porphyrobacter sp. Classification (GTDB taxonomy): domain Bacteria; phylum Pseudomonadota; class Alphaproteobacteria; order Sphingomonadales; family Sphingomonadaceae; genus Erythrobacter. Next base: position 2,851 of record CAZTFZ010000022.1, read on the forward strand.
AAAAGCGCCGGTCGTTGCGAAGAATGTCGCCGCGATAGATACGCCCGTGTAACGCAAGAAAATGAACGACAGCGAGAGGCCCATGACGGTCGCGAACGCCCAGAACATCACTTGCAATGCGCCTGCGCTGAATTTGTTGCGGCCAAAGCTCATCAACATAACAAAACCAAGCGGCGCCAGAGCGACGAGCCAGAACAGCGGGCCTTGCGATAAGGTAACAGCCAGACCGCTATTCGCTGTCAGCAAGGCAACAATGCCTGACAACAACACGCCTGAAGCCATGTAGTTGTAAATCTTGAGCATATGCGAGCGCAGGCCCGCATCATAAGTTACAGTGTCGCCTGAACTTGGCACTGAACCAAAGCCAGCTTGGCTCTGATTAACGCGCCCTTGTTGAGTGTCCTTCCAATCGGACATGATCGCAAACTCCTTATGTGTGAGGATCAAATACGCCCTCTTCTGATCAAAATATGGGCATTTTGGCAGCGTTTTTCAAGCAAAACCGGAAGCGAGATTGCTTGGATGTCAAAAAACACCGCAATTTCAAGCTGTTTGCTCGAAACAAAAGGTCCGAATTTTAAGCAAATATATGAAAATTAACCGTTTTTACGGCCCTAAGAAGCGGATTTGGCGCGCGCTTCTGCTGCCATTTCGTGCCCTCGATCGCGCGCGGCCCGCAAGGTCGCTTCCAGCAGTTTTGCGAGCGCAGCGTCCTCATCAAGCGCATCCAGCCCCTTTTGCGTCATCCCGCCCGGACTGGCGACCCGCGCCGCCAATTGCGCTGGCGAATGCTCTGACTGGGCAGCAAGCGCGCCTGCTCCTTCGACCATTTGCAGCGCCATTCGCTGGGCCTGAGCAGCCTCTAGACCCAGTTCTTGAGCCGCCCCTGCAAGCGCATCGATAAAGCGATAGACAAAGCCCGGACCAGAGCCTGCCAGCGCTGTCACAAGGTCAAATTGCGCTTCATCCTCAATCCATTCTGCACTGCCCAAGCGCTGCGCCAAATCACTCACAAATGCGCGCGCTTCAGCTGCGATATCATGGCTCGCAAGAGCATTGGGCGATTTGCCGAGCGCGACCGCCAGATTGGGCATAAAGCGTATTACGTTACCTGCCATCGGAAAGGCAGCGCTCAGCGTGGCCAGCTCTACCCCTGCAAGAACCGAAAGCACGCTTGTTTGCTCGCCAACGCAAGCTTGCATCAGCGGTGCAATATCGCCCAGCATATGCGGCTTAAACCCCAAGACCACCGCATCGAACGGCGTTTGCGGCACATCGCTAACGAAGGTCACACCCGCTGGAACAGGCTTTTCTTGAGGATTGAAAACCGTGAAGCGGGCAGGATCAAGGCCAGAGCCAAGCCAGCCTGTCAGCATGGCCTGCGTCATATTGCCGTAGCCGTAGATCAGAATAGTGGCGCTCATAATTTCATGCCCTTCGCCGTGTTTGCACGCGCGCCTTAATAGCGCAGCAGGCTAGGCCTCGCCAGCGGCATCGACCATCGCAGCATCAAGCGCATCAGCAGGAGACTTGTCGCCCCACAGAACAAACTGAAACGCCGGGTAAAAACGATCGCATTCCTCAACTGCAATCTCGACCAAGGCCTGCGCTTGCGCAATGCTGAGCATACCATCATCGCCCAGCATCGTGCCGTTGCGATAAAGCAGAACGCCGCCATTCGACCAGATATCGAAATGGCCTAGCCACATTTGCTCATTCACTAAGGAGACCAATTCCTGCGCGGATGCAGCCTTATCGTCGAGCACGCGGATATCGGGCAAGCATAAGAGTTGCAGAACATTGTCCTCGCCGCGCCAAATCCCTTTGATCTGATAATTCGCCCAGCTTCCTTGGATTTCGCCCGAAACCTCTTCTACTGTCGATGAGCAGGGCCAACCACGCGCTTCGAACAGGGCGACGAGCATTTCAATCGGAGCCGCATCATCTGATCCGGTTTCGCGCTGAACCGCTCTCATGAATAAATCTGCATCATGCTAAAAACCACTCGCTTCAAAACCCACCCAGCTTGATAAATGCCAAATGCACCTTGGCTCATGAGCTTGGCAAGATGGGTGGAAGTGGTCTCTTGGGGAGAACGCAATTGGCCTGTTCAAACCCTGTGAACAAGCC
>CAZTFZ010000022.1:5080-6383 GCA_964613105.1 uncultured Porphyrobacter sp.
GGTTCAGGTTCAGGCTTAGGCGCCACTGCAAGACGCACTGGTTCAGGCTGAGGCTCGGGTTCGAGCTGAGGCTCTGGTGTCGGTTCAGGAGCCGGCTCCGGCGCTGGCAGAACAGCCTCTGGCTCTGTCACCGGCGGCAACTCTGCTGAGGCCAATTTTTCAGGCACAGCCTCGGATTTGCTTGGAATAGCAGGAGCAGCGGCCAAAGAGCTCGCAGCGGTGTCTTTTGCGCCAAGACGCGTGCCACTGGGCGTCAGAGCATTATCCGCCCTTGCTGCAATATCCGCGCCTTGCGCAGCATAGCCAGCAATCGAGGGATCATCGGTCCCGATATTGGCCGCCCTTGGAAACACGCCAAGATTGGCCGCCGCAGCCTGCTGGGCCTTGGTAAGGCGCGGCATATACCGCAGATAGGGCGCCATCCGCAGCGCCAAATCTGTCGGCATCAGCGCTTCGGCAATCTTGACCGCCTCATCCGTCTCACCAAGGATCGCAAGACCAAAAGATCGCGCACGAAATCCAGCCCGATCACCGCTCTCTAGCTGGACAAACAGCTCGCGCTCAAAAGCAGGTTTATTGCCAGAAATAGCGTGACTTAGCGCCAGCCTGCGCCGCAATTCAGCGTTCTCATCAGCAGACAAAGCGGCCCTGTAAAGCGCTTGCGCCGCAGCATTGTCGCCAACCAGATCAAGCGCCAAGGCCCGGTCAGGGGCAACCACTGCCTCGCCTATGCCAGCGGCAACTGCCTCATCGAACAGTTTAAGCGCTATGACTGGCCGGCCAGTATTGAGCTGAGCGCGAGCCAAACCATGGATCACTCGGCTGTTTTGGGGTGCAACCTCGCGAGCCCGCGTGAAAAAGCCAACAGCCGCATCGTGATCGGCCAAGTCGAGCGAAGCATCGCCTGCTTTGATTAGCGCGTCCAGATTGCGGGGACTGCCAGCCAAAGTGCGCAGCGCTCGGTTGAGCGCACCCGACGACCTTGGCGGCAAAGGTTGGACCACCTCGCGGCTGACAGCTTGCGCTGAAACCAACGGATAGACAGCAGCATGGACCACAAGCCCTTGGGGCTTAGGTTTTGCGGCATAAGCGGTATGGCCAGCAGTAAGGCCGATCAGACTGACCGCAAAAGCAGACAATGCAGCGATGTTTGCGCGCATCAAACCATATTCCCATCATCGCCTGCAACCAAAGAGACCTATTAGACTTGCAAGCGCGGCCTGAACAATCGCTGATGGGATGCGCTGTGCCATCCGCAAGACAAAACCCACGGCCAAAGCACCAACGAGCCAAACCGATATCG
>CAZTFZ010000022.1:6483-16955 GCA_964613105.1 uncultured Porphyrobacter sp.
CTATTGCCAGACTATTGGTTGTTTTGACGTCCGAGGAAACGCGGAATGCTCAGGCCAGAACTGCCCTCGCTGTCGTCATCCTCGTCATCGTCTTTGCTGCTTGGCTCATCTTCATTGCCGCGCGACAAACGGGCCATGCGCTCAAACAAAGTGCTGCCCTGACCTGCGCTGCCACCAGCCGGAGCAGGTGCTGGTGCGGCAGCAGGCGCTGCTCCTGCAACCGCCGCAGCAGCAGCTGGGACGCTAGCATCCGCGATAGGCTCGCTATCGCTAGCACTAGCGCCTTCATCACCCACAACAAGGCTGCGTCTACGGCCGCCGTCCATCGGAGCACTTGCTGCCGCTTCAGATGTGTCCGAAGCAGGCTCGACCGCATCTTCTGCGCCCAATTGGAGTTCATTCTGACCCATCGCACCGTCATCGGCTTCATCAGACAAATCAAGCGGTTCGCCAGCATCCAAAGCGCCCTCAGCAGCCGATGCTCCATCCGAGCTCCAACCGCCACTGTGATCATCATCACCTGTAAAACTGATAGTATCAGAGCCTAGATCTTCACTATCCTCTGGAGCTTCTTCTGCGTGATCAAAACGCTCTGTATGCTCATTGCGCAGACCTTCGAGGGGATCAACAATCCCTTCTACATCTTCGCTGTCATCATCGTCCGATGTATCGCCTTCATCAGCTAAAGCAGCGCCCGCGCCGCCCACTGCACCTAGCGCAGCTAACGACAATGAAGGAGCGACATTGTCATTCTCTTCGCTTCCCTCTTCCTCGAAATCCGGCTCTTCAAGCGGAGTTTCGACATTAGAAGCAATAACGCCGTGCCCGTCATTATCATCGTCGTCAGACCCATGATCGGGATTAGCCGACATGCCTTCGCTAAGCTCGAACGGCTCATCCTGCGCCTCTGCTTCGCGCGGCAATTCGAGCGCTGGGCGTTTGGGCGGTTTTGCTTCTGACAAGGAGAATGGCCGGGTTTGCGGTTGCGCAGCCGAAGAGGCATCTTGCTCTATGCCTGTGGCAACAACCGATACCCTGATCTTGCCATCAAGATCGGGATTGAAGGCCGAGCCCCAAATGATATTGGCATCCTCATCAACCAGTTCGCGAATGTGATTGGCCGCCTCATCCACTTCGAGCAGCTTCATATCTTCGCCGCCAATGATCGAGATAATAACACCCTTTGCGCCTTGCATGCTGACGCCGTCAAGCAATGGGTTCGCAATGGCATGCTCAGCCGCCTCAAGCGCGCGGTTAGAACCTTCGCCCTCGCCAGTGCCCATCATGGCCTTGCCCATTTCGCTCATCACAGAGCGCACATCGGCAAAATCGAGATTGATAAGACCCGGCATCACCATCAAATCGGTGATCGAGCGAACGCCTTGTTGGAGCACTTCATCTGCAAGCTCGAACGCTTCTTTGAAGGTCGTTTCAGCCTTAGCAACGAGGAATAGGTTCTGGTTGGGGATGACGATCAAAGTGTCGACATGCTTTTGCAGCTCTTCAATACCAGCCTCTGCCGCCCGCATCCGCCGCGCGCCTTCGAACAGGAATGGCTTGGTCACGACACCAACGGTCAAAACGCCCTTTTTGCGCGCAGCCTCTGCAATGATCGGTGCAGCACCAGTGCCAGTGCCGCCGCCCATACCAGCAGCGATGAAGCACATATTCACGCCTTCAAGCGCGTGATCAATCTCTTCAACCGTCTCTTCAGCAGCAGCCTTGCCTAGCTCTGGCCGTGCACCTGCGCCCAAACCGCCGGTCGCCTCTGGCCCAAGCTGAATGCGCTTTTCAGCGGTCGCATTGCTCAGCGCTTGCGCATCAGTGTTCGCGACAATGAAATCGACGCCTTCAATCTCAGCAGCCATCATATTGGCAATTGCATTACCGCCAGCACCGCCAACACCAATGACAGTGATTTTGGGCCGCAATTCATCTGAAGATGCTGGTCCGATATTGATACTCATGACGGTTTCCCTCCGGGGAGAACGATTAAATGAAATAGTATTGTGTTATTTTGGCACAAAGCGCCCGAGCTATGCAGGGCGCAGAACGCCTTATCCACAAAGCCATAGGGCAATTGGCCTTCGAATTGCTTTCGAGGCATCAAAAATACTCTTTTGCGGCCTGAAAGATGCGATTGACCATGCCCATCCCGCTATAACGGCGCACAGTTTGGCGGCTTGGGCCAATCGCGCGAATATCCACCGGATCATCAGCGGCATAAAGGCACAGACCCGCAAGCGTCGCAAAACCGGGCGTAGCATGGGCTTCTGGGAGGCCGGTTAGCTTCGGCGGTTTGCCGATCCGGACCGGCCGCCCCAGCGCTGTTTGCATATATTCTGCAATGCCATGCAGCTCTGCTCCGCCGCCGCTCAAAACGACTTGTCCGCCGCGCGCGCTGCCAAATCCCATGTCATTGAGCGCTTTGCCAATATCATCGCTCAGGCCCGATAGCCCCTGTGTGACGACCGCAACCAATTCAGCCCTTGTCACCCGATTGTGCTCATCAGCGCCTCTGGCAAGCGGAGTTTCGTCAGCCTCGTCTGGGCCAGAAACAGGCACCATCTCGCGATGATCGGTTGGCGTCGCAAGCGCAGAGCCAGACACGCATTTGAGCCGTTCAGCCTGACTGCGCCGAATGCCAAAGCTCGACGCAAGCGCATCGGTAATATCATTGGAGCCATGCGGGATCGAAGTGAGCCCCAGCAGCATCCCTCCGGCATGAACAGAAACATTGGTAACTTGCGCGCCAATCTCGATCAAGGCGACGCCCAGCTCGCGCTGTTCGCTGGTCAGACAAGCATAAGCGCTGGCAAGCGGCGATGCGACCACTGCCTCCACATCCAAATGCGCGCTTTGCACAGCCTCAATCAAGTTTTTGACAGGTGCGCTTTCGGCCAAAGTCACATGCACATCGACCCCCAAAGCCTCTGCATGAAGGCCCTTGGGATTGGCGATACCATGCGCCCCATCAAGCGTGTAATGGGCTGGTTGTGCATGCAGCACAGTCCGGCCATCTGGAACGATATGATCACGCGCTGAAAGCAGCAAATTCTCAATATCGTCTTCTTCGATACGGCGTCCGCCAATACCGATTTCAACGCTAGCAATCTTGCTCGCAAGGCCAGCGCCAGAACAACCGATCCAAACGCTAGAAATGCTAGTATTTGCGCTTGCCTCTGCCTTCTCAACCGCCTGTCGGATCGAGTGGCTGGCGGCAGCCATTTCGGTGATGTAACCGCGTTTGACGCCCTCTGCCTTTCGGTGGGTGGAGCCAAGCACTTGCATCTGCCCGTTCTCATCCTCGCCCATAATCATAGCAGAGACGCGGAATGAGCCGATGTTGACCGCTCCGAAAGCGCGGATAATGCGCGGGCTGTTTCGCGAACTGGAGCGCGGCTGACTTGCCTCGGTGGTTTTGTCTTTGGATTTAGCTATAGCCATCACTTGCTCGCCTGATCGTCGTCGCCGGCTGCGCGGCCCAATTCATCGAGCTTGCACGGCCCATCTTTGCAGCGGAAGAAGGCCTGATCGGGGACGCGCAAATCAATTGCCGCAGCTTTGCCGCCCAGCAGCCGGTAATGACCATCCATCCGAGCAAACGTGATGAGTGCACCCGCAGACGTCTTTGCCCCTTGCGGCAGGGCCAACATCTGCCCCGTTTCAAAGCGCAAATTCCAACGGCGATTGCCAATCCATTCAGCAACCGCAACCTTAGGCTTTAACGCTGGCGCTGCATCCAACAACCGGTCCAAGGCCACGACTTGGCGTTGAGCGCCCGCCCCTGCAATCAGCAGTTTGCCTCGCGCATTGGCGGTTGAAATCGGCTCTAGCTCGTGACCCTCGTGATCGATCAGAACCATGTGATTGGGTTTTTGCAAAACCGCATGTTCTTGGCGTTCAACAATGTCGATGATGATCGTATCGGGCAATTGCCGCGAGACGCGCGCATCCTTGACCCAGTTCAATTCCAACATTGTCTCGCGCAATTCAGCCAGATCAATCAGCGCCATGGGCCTCTCGCGCTCTGACAAAGCACGCTCATAGACCTTCTGTTCGTTCATCCTCTCAACGCCGCTGACCTTGACGACGCGCACTTCAAATCCGGCATCAGCTGCCGCATAAGCGAGCCGCGTTTGCGCCATCGCTGGAAGGCCAGCAAGACTAGCCACAAACCATGCCGCAGCAACAACCGTAGCGATGATGAGAAACAAGAAGAACTTGTGCAATTGCTCGTCAGTGAAAGGCAATAGCGCCAACATCTGGTCAACAAAGCCAACCGATTTGGTCTTGGCCGCGCGCGCTTTTTGGCTGCGACCGCGCGCCGCAGCAGAGCGCCTTACGCCTTTGGCATTGCGAGTGACTTTAGCCATTGCGAGGCTCCTTTGTGGACGCTGCATCGGGTGAGGATGGCAATGCAGCGGCGATAATCGCCTCAACCAACTCGCCATAGGGAATGCCAGCATAGGCCGCTTGTTCTGGCACAAGGCTTAACGGGGTCATGCCCGGCTGCGTGTTGGTTTCCAGCACGAACAACCCAGCCTCGCCCCGGCTGTCGTCCCAGCGATAATCAGTCCGGCTTGTGCCTTCGCAGCCCAGCAGCTTGTGCGCGCGCAAAGCATAATCGAGGCACAATCGCTCTATCGCGGCGGGCAATTGTGCGGGGCAAATATGGTCGGTCATCCCGTCTGTATATTTGTTTTCGTAATCGTAGAAACCAGACTTCACGATCAGCTCTGTCACGCCCAAAGCGCGCGGGCCTCCGCTTGTGTCAATCACCGCTGTGGTAAGCTCGCGCCCCCTGATGAAGGGCTCTGCCAAAAGTTCAGCAAATTCCTGCCACGGCCCTGCCGCATCGTGCGCAATAGGCTGGCCGTAATCGCTGTCAGAGGTCACAATCGCAACGCCCACTGAAGAGCCTTCATTGACAGGTTTCAACACGTAAGGTCGCGGCAAAGGATCGCCTTCAAACAGGCTCTCGCTCGCAACAATGCGCCCTCCCGGCATAGGAATGCCATTGGGCACTAGTGCTTGCTTGGTCAGCTGTTTGTCAATTGCAATCACAGACGAGGCGAGGCCTGAATGGGTGTAGGGCACACCCATCAGATCGAGCATGCCTTGAACGCTGCCATCTTCGCCAGGCACACCGTGCAACGCATTGAACACGACATCAGGCGCAGCCTCTGCGATGCGCGCTGCGACACTGCGGTCCATATCAATGCGAGTGACTGTATGGCCGCGCTCTTCCAATGCATCAGCCACACCGTTGCCGCTCATCAAGGACACGTCGCGCTCATTGGCCCAGCCGCCCATTAAGACGGCCACATGAAGAGGTTTAGGCAAGATAGAATTCTGCGTCATACGCGTCCTACCCGTTGGATTTCCCACTCAAGCTCGACCCCGCTGTGCGCATAGACTTTCTCGCGCACAAGCTCGCCTAAGCCCTCAATGTCGTTGCTCGAAGCAGCGCCTGTGTTAATGAGGAAATTGGTGTGCTTTTCGCTTACTTGCGCATCGCCCAGCATCATGCCGCGGCAACCCGCTTCATCGACCAATTGCCATGCGCTTTTACCGCCCGCTTTGTCAGTGGTTGGGTTTTTAAAGGTTGAGCCGCCGGTCTTACTGCGCAAAGGCTGCGATTGCTCGCGCGCATCGGCGATCCGGTCCATTTCTGCGCCGATTGCCTTGGGGTCGCCAGCCTTGCCCTTAAACCGAGCAGAGATCACCACCGCGCCTTGCGGCAAAGCAGAATGGCGATAGGAATATTGCAAATCTTGAGCAGGCAATGTGATCATTTCGCCATCGGGCATAACGCATAAGCAATCGATGAGAATATCGGCCACTTCGCGCCCATATGCCCCGCCGTTCATGCGGACAAAACCGCCAACTGTGCCAGGGATACCGCGCAGGAACTCAAGGCCTGCAACACCAGCATCACGCGCCGATGATGACACCAGAATACCGCTCGCACCGCCGCCGCAGGTCAGCTCATTAGGGCCGGTCACCTCAACCTTCGCAAAGGGCTTGCCTAAGCGCACAACAACGCCGGGAACGCCGCCATCACGAACGATCATATTGCTGCCAAGACCCAAAGCCATAATCGGCATTGCGCCATCAAGCGCTTCGATAAATTCGCGCAAATCGGCCTTATCCGCTGGCTCAAACAGCCAATCGGCATTGCCCCCGCTTTTGAACCATACCAGCTTTGCCAAGGGCGCTTCGCGGGTCAATCGCCCGCGCACCGAACCAATCGGCACAGGAGCCTCTAAGGCTCCTTCAACTTCGCCATCGGGCGCCATGCCGCTGTCGTAAAGCGGCCAATCAAACTGAGGAGTATTGCCAAGGGTCATGCAGATGCGCCCTCAGCTAAGCGGCCATTGACACCATCGGCCAATTCAGCCGCCCATTTGGTGATGTCGCCCGCGCCAAGACACACGATGATATCGCCTGCTTCAATGTCGCCGGTAGCCAAATCTTCCATCAGCATGCTTTCAAGCGAGACCTGATCAGCGATTGCGCGCGCGTCGCGGTGGCCGCGCGATTTCAAACCGCTGACAAGAGCGGCAGAGCTCACGCCATCCAGCGGGCTTTCGCCTGCTTCATAGACTGGGGTGACCAGCACACGGTCTGCCTCGCTAAAGCAGTTTTGGAAGTCCTCCATCAAATCGGACAGGCGCGAATAGCGATGCGGCTGCATCACCGCGATCACTCGTCCCTCGTCCTCTGACGTATTGCCAGCTGAGACAGCCTCGCGCGCGGCTTCCAAAACAGCGCGGATCTCAACCGGGTGATGGGCATAATCATCGATGACAGAGACGCTGCCTGCGCCCGCTTTAATCGCGCCCATCTTGGTAAAGCGTCGGCGCACGCCGCCAAACTCGCCAAAGCCAGTGCGGATCACGTCATCGCTGCAACCCATTTCAATCGCCACAGCAATCGCGGCCAAAGCGTTTTGAACATTGTGACGCCCGGGCATCGGCAAATGGACATTCTCAATCCGCCGTTCTTCCTCGTCGCGCTGACGGATCACAACGTCAAAGCGATTGCCAGTATCATCGGGCTGGATATTGACCCCGCAAATATCGGCTTGCAGCGAGAAACCATAGGTCACCACCCGCCGATCGCGCACTTGACCAATGACGGCCTGCACCTCTGGATGGTCGATGCACAATACCGCTGCGCCATAGAAGGGCACATTGTGAATGAACTCAACAAAAGCCCGCTTTACGCCGTCAAAATCGCCGTAATGATCGAGATGCTCCGGGTCGATATTGGTGACGACCGCTATCGTTCCGTCCAGCCTTAGAAAGCTGCCATCGCTCTCATCGGCTTCGACAACCATCCAATCGCTGTCGCCAAGCCGCGCGTTAGAGCCATATTGCTCGATAATCCCGCCATTGATGACAGTGGGATCAACTTCGCCTGCATCCAGCAAGGCTGCAATCATCGATGTCGTCGTGGTTTTGCCATGCGTTCCAGCCACCGCAATAGTGGATTTTAGCCGCATGAGCTCAGCTAGCATTTCAGCGCGGCGCACCACCGGAATGCGCGCCTCCAAAGCGGCGGCAACCTCGGGGTTGGTCCGGCGAACTGCGGTTGACGTGACCACCACCGATACGCCTTCGACATTCCCCGCTTCATGACCAATCGCAACCTTCATGCCGCGAGCGCGCAGCCGCTCGACACTGGCGCTTTGCGACAAATCAGAGCCTTGCACGCTATAGCCAAGATTGTGCATGACCTCGGCGATGCCCGACATGCCAATGCCGCCAATGCCGACAAAATGGATCGTGCCAATATCGGTTGCAACGCCGCGCATTAGCTAGCGACTTTCGAAGCGTTTTGGCTCGCGTTTTGGCTAGCCTTGGGCGCAGTGCCTTCCGTAGCACTGTGGCCGCGCTGGACGGATTGCGTTTTGATCCGCCCATCGCCTTTACCAACGCGGATAACATCCATCATATCAGCGCCGCCGAAACTCTCGACCAGATCGGCAAGATCCTGAACCGCTTTGGGTCGGCCACAATTCCAAGCCGCATGAGCTGCCTTCGCAAGGCCGCCGGGATTTTCTGACAGCGCTTTGATTTGGCGCGAGATATCCTTCGATAGTTTTTGCGTGAGATCGGACTGCTTGATCCGCAGCCGATTGGCCGCATCGCTATCGCCCTTCGGCACAGCAATGGTTTGCGAAGGCTGCCGGATCATCCGCGCGCCTCCTGCCGCCACCATCTCTACAGTGTTGGCCGCCTGATGGTCATCGGTCGCAATTGGCAAAGGCAAGAGGATCGCAGGACGCCCAACCGCGGTTAGCTCTGCAATCGTCGAAGCGCCTGCGCGCCCGATAAACAAATGCGCATCAGCAAGCCGGTGATGCATGTCTTCAAAATAGGTGCCCAGCTCTGCCGGAATATCGTGATTGCGATAGCGCTCTCGCACCATCTCCAAATCCTCTGCGCGGCATTGCTGCGTGATCTGCAAACGCTGCCGCAAAGCAGGCGGCAGCATCGCCAAACCATCAGGAACCACGTCAGACAAAATCCGTGCGCCCTGACTGCCGCCGGTCACAAGCACGCGCAGCAGACCCTCCTCGGAAAGCTCGGGGAAATCCTCTTCGCGCAAGGCCAGCACTTGCGCCCTGACAGGATTGCCGACCAAGTGGACCTTGTGATCGTATTTGTCTTTCAGCCGCTCTATCTCCGGATAGGCTGTCGCAATCGCATCAACGCGGCTCGCAAGCAGGCGATTGACCCGCCCCAAAACCGCATTTTGCTCGTGAACTATGCTGGGGATTTTGGCCGAGGTTGCCGCGGCAAGCGCTGGAAAAGCAGGATAGCCACCGAAGCCGACAACCGCGCTCGGCTCAAAGCTCTCAAACAGACGCAGCGCCATGCGCCGCCCCTCCATGATGGCCCGCACCCCGCCAATCCATTTCAGGGGATTCTTACCAATCCGCCCCGCTGGCAAAATATGCGCCGTCAGCGCTTCGGGCCTGCCCGGTATCGCTGCACCCCGCTCATCCGTGATCAAAGCAACATGATGCCCGCGCGCCTCAAGCTCGCTCGCCAAAGCGAAGGCTGGCAATAAATGCCCGCCGGTCCCGCCCGCTGCGAGGACATAATGGCGGCTAGAGCGGGTCAAGAGCGCGCCGCCTGACGTTTGCGCTTCGGCCTTACCGCGCCCGCCGCAGATTTAGGCGCGAGACCCAGCAATGCGGCAAGCCCATCCGTGTCGCGTTTCAAATAGGGGTTCCGCTTGGTTATCGCCAAAAGCAGGCCCACCGTCAGGCAGATCGCTATAGTCGATGAGCCGCCATAGCTGACCAGCGGCAGGGTCATGCCCTTTGATGGGAAGAGCTGAAGGTTGACGAGAATATTGATGAAGGCCTGCCCGCCCAAAAGCGCGGCTAACCCCGTACCTGCAAGCACGGTGAAGAGGTCTTCCTCATCAATCAGTTTGAGCAATACGCGAACCATGATCGCCAGATAGAGGATCACGAGCAATGCGCACATAAGCAAACCGAATTCTTCCCCAATCACGGAGAAGATATAATCGGTATGGGCCTCGGGCAAATTCATCTTGCGAATGCCAAGGCCATAACCTTGCCCCGTCCATCCGCCTGCCAACAGCGCGCGCGAGGCAAGGTCAACCTGATCAAAAGCGGTGCCGCCGCCTAAAAATCCGTCGATCCGATTGCGGGCATTGTCATAGAGGAAATAGGTCGCTGTCAGCATCACAGCGCCCGCCGCGCCAAAAAGCGATAGCCGTCCCAAGGGCACACCCGACAAAGTAACGAGGACCATCCACACGCCAATAAACAGGATTGTGCCGCCCAAATTGGGCTGCATCATCAACAGCAAGCCGACGATGCCGAGCGCAACAAAAGTGAGCGAGACGACCGGCAAATTGGGATCGCGCAAACGCCAAGACAAAATCCAGGCGCAAAAAATCGCAAAGCCCGGCTTCAAAAACTCTGATGGCTGGAACCGCATTCCAAGCTCAATCCAGCGCCTTGCACCGTTCACCTCTGTCCCGATCAGCGGCACAAGGAACAGCAATCCCGTCATGCCGACCGCCAAGACCAGCCCCAAGCGGCGAGCTTGCTCTCTGTTCAGCATGGAAATGCCCAGCATTATCGCCAAGGCCACCGCTTGCCAAACAAGGTGGCGGTAGAAGAAATAGAGATCAGGAAGGCTTGTTTCTGCCGTCGACAACCGCCGCGCAGTTGCTGGCGATCCAGACGCGACTGCAATGGCGCCAAAGGCCATAAGCACCGCCACCAATGCGAGCAGCACACGGTCAATCTCGCGCCACCAAATCTTAAGCTCTGACCAATGCGAAAGGCCTTGCGTGCCGTCATCCTCGCTGCGCGAACCAAGAGCGCCGCTGCGCTTTTCATATTGGCGCGGCACATAGGGGCGCGGCATAGCGCCGCTGGCACTTGTGCGCTTGGGACGGGCGGGAAGGCCGATCAT
>CAZTFZ010000023.1:0-6492 GCA_964613105.1 uncultured Porphyrobacter sp.
TGGGACGGGTTGAGGAGGACTGTTTTGAACGACCACATCACTACGCCTGCAAAAGCGCTCGATATGACCAAAGCGTGGGACACAGCGCTTGGTATGCTGAAGGCCAATCGCGAGATCGCGCTGGTTCTGGCGGGCGTGTTCATATTCCTACCAATCCTCGCAGTGTCTTTGGGGCTGGAAACGGGCGAGCTTGAAAGCCTTGCGCAGAATGAGGCATCTCCAGAAAAGTTGATGGAGGCAGTGACGGCCCATATCACGCAATATTGGTGGGTCTATGTCGTAACGTCGATTGTTCAAACCGTCGGAACCATCGCGCTGTATCGTGTTCTTGCGCATTATGACCGGCCAACGGTTGCTGACGCGATGAAAGCAGGTCTTTCCCTTATTCTGGTCGCTTTAGCCGCGCAGATCCTTTCCACATTTGCCGCACTCGCCTTGCCTGCTCTGGCCTTTTTGATCGGCGGGCCGGTTGGCGCAATCATCGGCCTCATAGCCTTCCCCGTAATGTTCTATGTGGTGATCAAACTGGCCATGGTCACGCCGGTTATCGCGCTGGAGACAGAGCGCAATCCGCTGGGCGCGCTCAATCGCTCTTGGCAGATTTCACGCGGCAACAGCCTGCGCATGGCTGGATTTTTCGCACTTTTGATTTTGGCGGGGACAGTGCTCTATTTCATTGCATCGCTTGTTGTTGGAATAGTGCTTGCGCTGATCGGTCCGGCTGCCGCAACAATTGGCAACGCCATATTCGGGGCTGCGTTCAACACTGTGGGCAGCGTCTTAGCCTGCGCCGTTCTGGCAGCAATCTATAAGCAATTTGTTCGGCCCACTGCACCAATTCGCGATACTGGGACCGAATAGAGCCGCATGGCCGATAGCGAAATCGCCCCTGACGCAACCCCGACCGGACCCGATAAAGCCCGCGCCATTCCGCCTGCCCGCATGGCTTTGCTGTTCAGCGTCATGCTGGTCACAGCAGCGGGCAACACAGCGATGCAATCGGTCATGCCCTCGATTGGAACGGCACTTAAAATCAATGATGTCTGGATTAGCCTAGCCTATAGCTGGTCAGCCTTGCTGTGGGTTGTCTGCGCGCCAATGTGGGCGCAGCGGTCTGACAAGCGCGGCCGCAAAGCGATGATGGCCTTGGGCATGACGGGCTTTATTGTCTCAATGGCTTTGTGCGGTCTCAGCCTTTGGTTGGGGCTTACCGGCGTTTTGACAGGTGTTATGGCGCTGTTTGCCTTTGCCGCCGCCCGCAGCCTTTATGGCGGATTTGGCAGCGCTGCCCCGCCAGCCGTGCAAGCCTATGTCGCATCGCGCACGGCCCGATCTGAACGAACGCAGGCTCTTTCCCTCGTTGCCTCAAGCTTTGGTCTTGGCACTGTGATCGGCCCGGCGCTCGCGCCGCTGATGGTGCTGCCTTTCGTCGGTCTAACCGGGCCGTTTATTGGCTTTGCGTTGCTTGGCATGATTGCGCTTGTTTTACTGAGGCTGAGACTGCCCAATGACGAGCCGCAATTCGCCGCGCGAGGCACAGCCTATGATGCGCCCTATGCCAGCGGTTCTTCGGCGGCTCTGAATGACGGCAATGAGGACGAGAAGACCCCTGCCAAGCGCCTTAGCTGGTTTGAACCGCGCGTCAGGCCTTGGGTCATTGCCAGCCTTTTAAGCGGCCATGCTCAAGCTATGATCTTAGGCATCACAGGTTTTCTAGTGCTCGATAGGTTGGGTCTGCGCGAAACCCCGATGGAAGGCACAGGGCCGGTTGGCCTAGTCCTAATGTGCGGGGCAATTGCCACTCTGCTTGCTCAATGGGGCCTCATTCCCAAGCTCAATCTGGGGCCAAGAGCCGCGACCCTATCGGGAACTGCAATCGCCGGATTGGGCGTGCTGATTATCGCTGGCGCTCAAGAATTGCACACGATTGCTCTTGCGTATTCAATCGCGTCCTTGGGCTTTGGTCTAACGCGTCCCGGCACAACTGCGGGCACATCCTTGGCCGTTACGCGCGCAGAACAAGGCCAAGCCTCTGGCATTGTCGCCTCTGTTGCTGGCGCCAGCTTCATCTATGCGCCAGCCTTGGGCGTCTGGCTGTATAACGAATTTGAGACGCTCTCATTCGCGCTGATCGTCGCCATCTGCCTTGCGGTGATGCTCTATGGTTGGCGCGCATTGCAGGCCGATAGCGAGCTGACCCGCGACAAACCGTCGACCTAGCCAAGCGCCTGCTTAGAGCAGCGCATGGACCTCATCCTGAGGGCGGCATAGCTTCACGCCTTTCTCGGTTTCAACCAAAGGCCGGTTGATCAAGATAGGCTCTGCTGCCATCGCATCGAGCACTGCATCCGCGCTAGCATCGGGAAGCCCGCGCTCCGCAGCATCAGTCCCGCGCAGTCGCAAGCCTTCATTCGGGCTCATCCCAGCATCGGCAAACAATTGAGCGAGCTTTTCGCGGGATGGCGGCGCTTTCAGATATTCGACGACTTCCAGCTCGACACCGGGCGCTTCTTCCAAAATTGCCTTGGTCTTGCGCGATGTTCCGCATTTCGGATTGTGCCAAATGGTGGCTTTCATGATTCTCATCTCCTGCGCTTGCTGCCTCAATTTAGGTTCGGCCTCTAAGCCATAGCTTGGATGGCAGTTTAGGGCGCTGTCAGTGGCATGAAAAGCGCGATTTTTCGATTTTTTTGCAGCAACCCCAGCTTTCCACTTGCAAGTGAGAATAATTCGCAATAGCAGAATATGCATGTTGCGAGCGACTCGCAAAAAGGGAATTCATGACAGCTAAACTCAGTTCGACCGCAGGCCGCCTCTTTGCCGCATCTCCATTGGCACTCGCTTGCGTTGGCGCTTGCGCTGGAACAGGCGCATTGGCCCAAAACCCGCAAACAAGCGATGCGACCGGCGCATCTGACCACACTCAGATCATTGTGAACGGCCAAGTGCTGCAGTCGAATGAAATCAACTCGGTCAAAACCCCGACGCCCATCATCGACGTGCCGCAATCCTTGTCGATCGTCTCTGCCGAGCAGATTACGCAGCAAGGCTTTGATTCCATTGCCGACATTGTCCTTTACACCCCCGGCGTAACCGTTTCCCAAGGCGAAGGTCACCGCGACGCAGTCGTCTTTCGCGGGGTGCGCTCAACGGCGGATTTCTTCGTCGATGGCGTTCGCGATGATGTGCAATATTACCGCAGCCTCTACAATCTGGAGCAGGTCGAGATTTTGCGCGGACCCAACGCCTTGCTGTTTGGTCGCGGCGGAACCGGCGGCATTGTCAATCGCGTCACCAAAAAGGGCGCTATTGGCGAGACCTTCACTGGCTTTCAGGCCTCTGTTGACACTTTTGGCGCATATTCAGGCCAAGTGGACCTCAACCTTGCCACCAGCGACAGCTCAGCGTTTAGGATCAATGTTGCAGGGGAGAGCCTGAACAATCACCGCGACTTTTTTGG
This sequence comes from uncultured Porphyrobacter sp., assembly GCA_964613105.1. Classification (GTDB taxonomy): domain Bacteria; phylum Pseudomonadota; class Alphaproteobacteria; order Sphingomonadales; family Sphingomonadaceae; genus Erythrobacter. The sequence goes on from CAZTFZ010000023.1 coordinate 3,461, forward strand.
CGGCGAGCGGATTGCTGTAAACCCCAGTTTTGCAGCCGAGCTTGGCCCAGAAACCCGGCTCGATCTGTCCTATGAATATATCAACAATGACCGCTTCATCGATCGCGGCATTCCGTCCACTGATGCAGGCCTTCCAGCACGCGAACTTGCAGACATCACCTTTGGCGATACGGACGACAATTTCACCACATTCGAGGCCCATGTGCTGCGCGCAACCTTGCAGCACCGCTTCAGCGACAATCTCAAGGGCAATGTCACTGCGTCTTATGGTGATTATGACAAGCTCTATTCCAACCTCTTTGCTGTCAGTTTTGACGAAGCCGCAGGAACCGTTGGCCTCGATGGCTATGTCGACACAACGCAGCGCCAAAGCCTTACCTTTGCGGGCAATTTGATCGGTGAATTTGCGACCGGATCGATTGGTCACACCGTCCTTTTTGGCGGCGAATATATCGACACATCGAACGATAATGATCGCTTCAATACCTTTTTCGACCAGACCCAAGATGACGTTGAGTTCTTCACGGTCGCTCGGCCCATTGCGCTGAGCAATGGTGTGGGCGTCAACGCCTCTGGCAATGTGACGGTCAACAATTTCAGCGATCTCAATGATGATACAGAGGCCGATGTCGAGGTCTTGTCTTTCTATGTCCAAGACGAGATCGAGCTTGCCCCATGGCTGAATATCGTTCTGGGCGCTCGCTTTGATAGCTTCGATATCACAGTCGACAATGTCGAAACCTTTATCGACACAGGCACGCGCGACATTCGCTCGCGCCGCGATACAGAAATTTCGCCGCGCTTTGGCGTCATTCTAAAACCGCAGGAAAACATTTCTGTCTACGGCAGCTTTTCAGAGAGCTTCTTGCCGCGTTCGGGCGAGCAGTTCACCGACATCAATCCGCCTGATGATGCGTTGGCTCCCAACACTTTCCAGAACCTAGAGCTCGGTTTGAAATGGAATTTTGCGAGCGGTTTGAGCGCGACCGCAGCGATTTTCGATCTTGAGCAATCAAGCCCCCAAGTCTCTGACAATCAGGACGGCACTTTGGACGTGATTGAAACCAGCGTGAGCGGTGTTGAATTGCAATTGCGAGGCCAGCTAACCGATTGGTGGCATATCTCTGCTGGATATACATATCTGGATGGAGAGCAGGCCAATGGCTTGCGTCCGCGCGAATTGCCCGAAAACAGCTTCTCGCTTTGGAACAATCTGAAAGTCACCGAGAGACTGGGTTTCGGTGCTGGCCTGACATATCAAGACGACAGCCTTGCCGACAATGGCAACACTGTGACCCTGCCTAGCTATGTTCGTTTCGATCTGGGCGCATATTACGACGTGTCAGACGCTTTGCGGCTTCAAGTGAATGTCGAGAACCTGTTTGACGAGGAATATTTCCCCAATGCCCATACTGCCAACAACATTACGGTCGGAGCGCCTTTGAATGCGCGCTTCACGATCAGCGGGCAATTTTAAGCTGGCTAGGTGATGGGCCGATTAAGAGTTGGGCCGGTTAAGATCCGGAACGGGCCTCCTCAGCATTGGCCGGCTCTTGCTGGTTTGGGCTTGGCCCGCCCTTTTCAGGGCTGCCCGTTTCCGAGCTACCCAGCGCCGGAACGTCGCGCGCGGCATCCTCTGCGCTGATTGCGGGCGCAGGCGCTGCGCTGATCCGCTCTTGCCGCCGAGCAACGCGCCCTGCCCGTTCAATCGCGCGCACTAGCCGAGGATAGACCCCGCAGCGGCACAGATTGGGGACGGCAGCCTTAATCTCGGCCTCGGTCGGCTCAGGGTTTTTGTCGATCAACGCGGAGGCTGCCATGACAATGCCCGGCGTACAAAAGCCGCATTGGATCGCTTGTTCAGCAACCATAGCTTGTTGAACGGGGTGCGAGCGATCGCGGCTTAGGCCTTCAACCGTCGTTACAAAGCGGCCCTCCGCTTCTGCAATAGTGACAAGGCAGCTGCGCAAGGCTTCGCCGTCGACATGAACCATGCACGCGCCGCAATCACCCACACCGCAACCATATTTGGTGCCGGTTAGATTGGCCGCATCGCGCAAAGCCCATAGCAAGGGCGTTTCGCCATCCATCAGGAATTCAACGGGGCGGCCATTGACCGTCATACGCGGCATTAGCGGTCCTTAAATTGCGCGGTCTTAAGCAGTTCGCAGCGAAGGAATTGGCTTAGTTCTGCCAGCTATCGTCGATTTTTGAAACACGTCGCTTCCATGCTTCAAAATCGAACAGGCCAGCCCCGCCTTGCCCCTGCATCACCGACAGATCGCGCTGATGAGTGTCGACAACCTCTTGCGGAACCACGAGCGGATCACCCATCCCCAAAGTGGCAACTTGAATTTCGCAAGCACGTTGGAGCGCCCACATTTTCACGAACATGCCCGGTACAGTCTTATCCATCACAACCGGCCCGTGATTGCGCAGCATGAGGATCGAATTGTTGCCAAGGTTTTCAACCAGCCGTTCGCCCTCTTCTGCGCGCACGGTCACGCCCTCAAAATCATGATAGCCCATCTGATCTTGGAAATTGCAGGCGTAAAAATTGGTCGGCAACAGCCCGCCCTTGTGGCTGCATACAGCCATAGTTGCAGTGGTGTGCACATGGCAGATCGCATTGGCGCGCTCGCCCAAATGCTTGTGGAAATAGCCGTGCTGGGTGAAGCCAGCCTTGTTCACCATGTAAGGCGAGCCGCCGACATTATTGCCCTCTACATCGATCTTTACGAGGTTTGATGCGGTCACTTCGTCATAGAGCATGCCAAATGGGTTGATGAGGAAGGTGTCTTTTTCGTCAGGCACAGCCACGCTGATGTGGTTATAGATCGATTCCGACCAGCCCAAATGATCGAAGATCCGGTAGCACGCAGCAAGGTCTTGCCGCGCCTTCCATTCCGCTTCGGTGCATTCGTAATTGAGATTGGCTGCTTTGGCTTGCGTTGCCATTGTCTGTTCCTTCACTTTGTTCCTCTGTGCACAGCATATCGCATGGAGCAAGAGCGCAGACAAGGGAGCAGTTG
>CAZTFZ010000023.1:6592-16899 GCA_964613105.1 uncultured Porphyrobacter sp.
AAAGCTGTGCCCAGCAGCTAGCGCACAGGCATCCTTCTATGAATTGGACCTAAGCCTTGAGCGCAAATGCGAAGCTGGTGAGCGGCAGTATTGGCGGACATCTTATCGGGCAGACCGCGCCCGGAGTTTTTGGCGTTGCCGCCATGATGTCGATCGGGCTGGTTGACGCTTATTTCATCGGCCAATTGGGCAGCGCGCCATTGGCCGCAATATCCTTCATCTTCCCGATCATGATCGCCATGACCAGCCTTGGCGTTGGCGTGATGGTGGGCATCAATTCAGTAGTGGCGATGGCGCTGGGCGCTGGCGATACAGAACGTGCGGAGCGAAGCGCAAGCTTTGGCATCATCTTTGCCGCTGCCATTGGATTGGTGATAAGCGCCTTTCTCTATACGTTGTCAGATCCGCTGTTTCGCTTGATGCAGGCCGATGCGGAGACGCTGCCACTGATCCGCGCCTATATTGAACCCATTGCGCTTGGTATCCCTTTGCTGCTGGTCATTATGGGCTGCAATGGCGTGTTGCGGGCTCAAGGCGAGGCGCGCAAGACGCTGTTGGTATCGCTAAGCTATGCCTCGGCCAATTGGGTGCTCGATCCTATATTGATCACAGGCGCTTGGGGTTTTGAAGGCTATGGCATTGTCGGCGCGGCATGGGCCACTGTAATCGGATGGGGGATTGGCATTGGCGTGGCCTTTGGCATGCTCAGCCGGACTGCCTTGCGCTTCAGAGCCGCTCATGGCCTTAATAGGGCTTCGGGCGAAGCAGCACGCTCTATCGTGAAAGTCGCTGGCCCGGCAGCGCTATCGAACGCAATCAATCCGCTCGGGTTAGCGGTCCTCACATCTCTGGTTGCGATAGAGGGGCAAGCAGCCGTTGCAGGCTTTGGCTCAGCGGGGCGTTTGCAAAGCTTTGCTGTCGTGCCCTTGCTAGCGCTATCTGGATCAATCGGCGCAATCATTGGACAAAACTGGGGCGCTGGTGAGCCAGAGCGCGCACGCGAAGCCTTTCGCAAAGCAGCCGGGTTTTGCGTTGTGTATGGCCTCGCCATCGCGATCATCTTGGTGCTGGCAGCCGATTGGTTTGCTGGCGCATTCTCCGATGATCCAGCGGTCACTAGCCAATTCACCGCTTACCTCACAATCGCCGCATGGGGCTATGCTGGCTATGGCTTGCTAATCGTCAGCAATGGCACGCTTAATGCCGTGGGACGGGCTCACTATTCCCTAATACAAAGCGCTGCACGGGTCTTCTTGGTCATGTTGCCTGTCGCTTGGATTTTCCTGCCGAGCCTTGGTGCACAAGCGATTTACACCGCCGAACTTGCCGCCAATTTGATCGGCGGAGCGCTGGCCGTTTTCGTGGCGTTTCGCGTGCTGAGGCAAAAGCGCCCAGCCCGCTAGGACAGGCGCATAAGCAGCCTTACTCAATCACCGCGAGACAAGTCTTACCATTCGTTAACCATCCTTGGGCATAACGCTGGACGGGTTACTTGGAAGGTGTGCGCTCGATGGACGATCTGCTGGCAGATTTCCTAGCGGAAACGCGAGAAATGCTGGAGGCGATCGGCGGCGAGATTGTCGCATGGGAAACCGACCCGTGCGATAGCGAGCGGCTCGACGCGATTTTTCGCTTCGTCCACACGGTCAAAGGCAATTGCGGCTTTTTCGACTTTCCAAGACTAGCCAGCCTAAGCCATGCCGCTGAAGATGCGCTCGCAGAATGCCGCGCTGGTCGCAGAGAGCCCGATGCCGAATTGGTTTCAGCTGTGCTCGCCATTATCGACCGGATTGGCGAGATGGCCGATGCGATTGAGAGCGGCAATGAATTCCCTGCCAGCGGTGATGAAGCACTGATTGCTGCCCTCAGCAGTGATGCAAGCGCCCTGCCTATCACCGCAGAGGGTGCGCCTGATAAGTCTAACGAAAAGACTATCGGAGATAGCGAAGCCGCTGGAGAGGCGGAACAAGGGTTGAGCGCTGACGCCGAAGCCGCTCCCTCTAGGTCCAAACCTGCCTCGCAGCGTTCCATCAGGCTCACAGTCGATCTGCTCGATGATATGATGAAAAGCGTGTCAGACCTTGTTCTGGCCCGCAATGAAATGGCGCGGCGCCTGCGCGAAGCGGGCGAAACGCCCGAGGTCTCCGGCGCATTCGACCGGCTCAGCGGGATCATGAAAGACGTTCGCGAAGGTGTCACCCGGATGCGAATGCAGCGGCTCGAACATTTGTTTGGCTCTTTCCCGCGATTGGTGCGCGACCTATCTAGCAATCTCAACAAGCAAGTGATGGTTGATTTTGAAGGCGGCGATGTCGAGCTTGATCGCGAAATGGTCGAGCTAATCCGCGACCCTTTAACGCATATCATTCGCAATGCCATCGACCACGGAATTGAAACGCCCGCTCAGCGCCTCAAAAACGGCAAGCGAGAGATCGGTCTTTTGCGCTTTTTCGCGAGGCAATCGGGCAATCAAATCAGCCTTGTCATAACCGATGACGGGCGCGGCATTGATACAGATGTTCTAGCAAGCAAAGCAAAATCAGAAGGGTTGCTGCCTGCCGACGAGCTTGATCAAATGCCGCGCGAGAACCGTCTGCGGCTCATTTTCGAACCGGGCCTCTCCACCGCTAAATCTGTCAGTTCAGTATCTGGGCGCGGAGTGGGCATGGATGTCGTAAAGACCAATATCGAGAAGCTGGGGGGCTCAATTCAAGTGAGCAGCACTCCTGGTGAAGGCACAAACTTTTATCTCAGGCTGCCGCTCACACTCAGCATTATGCCTGCCCTTACCGTATTATGCGACGGTCAGACCTTTGCTTTGCCGCAATCCTTTGTCGAAGAAATCGTGATCGGGCGCTCTGCACAATTGGAATTTGCAACAGCGGGCGAACAGCCCATTGTTAGTTTTCGCGGACGCCGCGTGCCGTGCCTCACGCTGCAATCTATCCTTGGCCTCGAATGCACCGATCCAGATAGCATTGATTTCACCAAGCGAACGCTGCTGTTCATCCGCTTAGCGACCGATGAGGTCTTCGCAATTAGCGTTGACCGAGTGCTGGATCACGAAGATGTCGTCGTAAAGCCTCTGCCACCAGCTATCATGTCGGCCGGGCTTTATGCCGGGACAACACTGCTCGATAACGGCCAGCCGATGATGCTGCTCGATATTACTCGGATTGCCCTTAAGCACGGTATGTTGAGCGATTTGAAAGGCCTTTCGGCTCCGCGTGAACCAGACGCGAAACCGAGCAGTGATCGCGGCGCGGCCACTATTCAAGCGATGGTTTTCACAGGCCTCGACGGGCGAAAAAGAGCCGTCCATCTGGGCGTTGTGACGCGGATCGATACTATCTCGGGGACAGCGTTAGAGCTGGACGCATCGCCAGAGCAGATCGTGCTAGACGATCGCATCGTCCCGCTTGAAGGCGTCAATGGCCCAATTGATCCCGAAGGCACCTATCGCTTGCTTCGCTTGCGCGATGAGGCAACCGAAGTCGCCTACCTCGCTAGCAATGTTCACGATACCACGGCTATCTCTTCCAAGCTAACCCCTGCAGCTGATCAGGCCGATTGCGAAGGTCTGGCTCTGATCGATGGCGAGATTGTGCCAGTCATCGACGCCATGCAACTTTTTGCGCGGCACAATGGGATGGGTTCGCCGCAAAAAGCTGCGCTTATCTGCCGACTGCCGAGCGACAATAGCTGGGCTGCAACAATCCTAAAACCGCTGTTGTCAGCTTCTGGCTATCGGATTGCCAGCGATGCCGAAACAGAGGCGGATGTTGTCATCCAGCTGGACGAAAGCGAAGTGAGCGCCCCCGATAATGGCAGCGCGGTTATTCGCTTGCGCAGTGACCCTGATAAACTGTCCGAAACCGATGGCTCGATCTATCGTTATGATCGGCAAGGACTGCTCGCAGCGCTGAGAGAACTGGAAAGCAGGAGCGCATAATGGCTGAATTAATGCTCATATGCGTGATTGCAGACCGCCCTGTGGCGCTGCCTACTGCGCGGGTTAAATCGGTTATCGATATGGGCGCAATCACGCCTGTTCCCGGAACCAAGCCGCATGTTTTGGGCCTGTCTGCGCTGCGCAGCCAAGCCTTGACGGTAATCGACTGCCGCTTGGCCTTGGGCTTTGCGCCACATAAGGATCCGGCGAATGCGCGCGCGGTTGTGACCGTGATGGATGACCATGCCTATGCTCTGCTCGTGGACGAGGCGAGCGTGGTTTCAATGCCGACCGTTGAACCAACCGGATTGACGGGCGGCTTTGGCGATGAATGGCGCGATGTCGCCCAAGGCATGATCGAGACAGAACAAGGCCCTAGCCTGTTGATCGACCTTGAGAAAATGATCGAAGGCCCGCTGGAGGCCGCAGCTTAATTTGTTGGTTACTCCTTTACCCTAGGCCCTAGTCAGAGGGCTCCCCAAGAGGCGCATAATATGAAAACTTGCCTGATAGTTGATGATTCCCGCGTGATCCGAAAGGTCTCGCGTCATATTCTGGAAGCGCTCGGCTTTACCGTTAGCGAAGCCGAGAATGGCCGCGAAGGTCTGGAGCGCTGCGCGGCCAGCATTCCCGATGTCATCTTGCTCGATTGGAATATGCCCATCATGAGCGGCATCGAATTCATCACTCATTTGCGCAAAACCGAAGGCGGCGACAAACCCAAAGTGGTGTTCTGCACGACCGAGAACGATGTCGCCCACATCCGCGAAGCCATCAATGCCGGCGCAGACGAATATGTGATGAAACCATTCGATCACGAAACATTGCAGATCAAGCTCCAGCTTGTTGGCATGGCATAAGCGAGGCGTGGACCATGACAAGCCTGCTTCGACAACGGGTTCGTGCCACCGCCTCTGAAGTCGCTGAACCAAGCGCCACTGGCAAACACATCAGCCGGATTATGCTGGTTGACGACTCGCTGACCGTTCGCACGGTCTTCAAACGCATGATCAGCCGCGAAGACGACCTTAAAGTGGTCGCCGAAGCAAGCTCTGCTGAACAAGCGCTCTCGAAATTGCGCGCGTTGCAAGTCGACGTAATCCTGCTTGATCTTGAAATGCCGGGCAGGGGCGGGCTTGAGGCACTGCCCGAGCTTATCGAGGCGAGCGGCGGCGCGCAGATTTTGGTTGTGTCTTCACTGACCGAACAGGGCGCCGAAGCCAGCCTAACCGCCTTGGCCATCGGCGCTGCTGAGACCCTGCTCAAACCGCTTCCGGGCGGTTTTAACGACGACTATCGCAGCACAATGCTAGCGGCCATCAGAGCGCTGAGCGCAAAAAGCACACTGTCTCAGGCTTCCGCGTCGCCGATCGCGGAGAACGCGGCTCAATTTACCGAACAGGCAATGCAGCCCAAAGTCGTCGCTATTGGCGCTTCAACTGGCGGTATCCATGCGCTCAATCTATTCCTGCGCGCACTGCCCAGCAGCTTTTCCCTGCCCATCCTCATCACTCAGCATTTGCCTGACAATTTTATCCCTGTTTTCGCGCGTCAAATTGAACTAACCGCTGTGCGCGAGACAGTTTTGGCCGAAGAAGGCATTGAAGTTCGACCCAATCGCATCATCATCGCGCCTGGCCACGGCCATATGCAGATACGCAAGATCGGCACCCGCTTTTTAACCAGCCTTTCCCCTCATGTCGAAGCCAGCGGTTGCAAGCCTTCGGTCGACCCCATGTTCGCCAGCTGCGCCGAGGCCTATTCAGGCCAGATGGCCGCAATCCTCTTGTCGGGTATGGGCCGCGACGGCACTTTGGGCGCAAGCCAAGTCGCCAAAGCAGGAGGCGTTGTCCTGGCCCAAGACCAAGAAAGCTCTGCTGTGTGGGGTATGCCCCGTTCGGCTAGCGAAACCGGGCTCGCTCAGCTAACCGCATCACCCGAGGTGTTGGCGCAACATTTGACCCAAATGGCCAGCGGACGCTCGCCTAAATGATGAGCCCCTCGGACCAAATCATCGCGGAGCTGCTCGCCGCCCACACGGGGCAAGAGCTGGCACCCGATCGATTGTGGCGCATTTCATCAACCCTCACTGCTGTTTTCCGCGATCATGGGATAAGCAATGTTGATCAACTCGCTTGCCTATTGGCCGAGGGCAATGACAAGGCATTGGCAACCCAAGTGGTCGAAGCCTTGCTCAACAATGAAACCTATTTCTTTCGCGACAACCGCGTCTTTGCGCATCTGGCTAGCGATATCCTGCCCGAACTTGCGGCCAAGCGAACGAGAAGCAAAAGGCTCTCGATCTGGTCAGCTGGCTGCTCGACCGGACAGGAAGCCTATTCTTTGGCTATGCTTTTCGCGCAGCAGCCCGAAAGATGGGATGGTTGGGACATATCCATCCTAGGGACCGATGTATCACGCTCGGCAATCGAAAGCGCTCGCAAAGGCTGTTACTCACCCTTCGAGATTCAGCGCGGTATCTCTGTCATGCAAATGCTGAGCTTTTTTGATGAAGGCAAGAATGCTTGGTCGGCGCAAGAAGATCTCACCCATCTCACACGGTTTGAGCAGCACAATTTGCTCGACCCTGCTCCCGAGCCTGGGCGCTTTGATCTGATCTTGTGTCGCAATGTGATGCTGTATTTCAACGCAAAGAACCGAGAGCGCATATTCACTCGCCTGAGCGGCGCTATGGCGCCTGATGGTTGGTTGGTGCTGGGTTCGGGCGAAACTGCTGGCGATCAAACAAATCGTCTGGTCGACAGCCCTGAGGGGACGGCTTTGTGCCAACTTGCGCGGACATCAGCTGCGCCTTTGCAGCGCCAAAGTGCGACTGCCTAGCTGTACAGCCGCGCGCCTAAACAGGCCCTCCGGAAAACTTGCTAGATAAGGTAAATTTTGCGTTTACCATTCATTATATCTTGCCCGCTATTGGTAGAATTTAGCTTTGAAATGAATTCTTTAGGATAGCTTTTGTGGCGAGCGCAGCAGGCTCTGAAATCAGTGTTTCCGGTCGCCTAGTGGTCTTGCCACTAGCATTGCTATCGCTTGTTTTCATCCTCACTCTTGTCGCCGTTTGGGCCGTTGGCCTTGACAATAAGGGCCTGGTTATCGGGGTTTTGAGCCTAAGCTTTTTGGCTTTCGCAGGCACAGCAGCTGTCCTCTTCAAAATTGGCTCTAGTCAAATTGATCGGCTCGCAGGCCTTGGGCATAGTGACCTTTTGACCGGCATGCCCAACCGCCGGGCCTTCCACGCTGGGTTCGAACAGCAACAACAATCTATCCAAGAGCTGGCAGTGGCGTTGATTGACCTTGATGGTTTTCTGAAGGTCAACGAGCAATACGGCCATGATGTCGGCGACAAAGCCATTTGCGAATGCGCTCAAGTCATCGACGAAATATGTGAAGGCGAAGCCACAGTTTACCGCTTGGGCGGAGATGAATTTGCCCTTCTCGTTGCAGGGCCGATCGCCGGCACCATCCTAGAAGGATTAAGCCGCCGCATAGTTGAACGGCTCAATCGCCCCGTTGAAGTGGGCACGCTGAACTTGACCATGGGCGCAAGCGTTGGGCTTGCAAGGCTAAATGCAAAAGACGTCGGCTCTTCAGAAGCGCTGCGCCAAGCTGAGGTGGCGATGTATGCATCCAAGCGCGGCGGCAAAGGTCGATGCACTTGGTTTAGCGAAGACTTCGATGTCACACGCGAACAAATGCGCGCACTCGATGATGAATTGGGCAGCGCGCTCATCAAAGAACAGTTTCATCTGGTTTACCAGCCGCTGGTCGATAGCCAGTCACGCGATATTGTCGCAGTAGAGGCGCTGATCCGTTGGGCCCGCCCAGATGGCAAGCAAATCGGCCCGAATGTCTTTATACCCGTTGCCGAACAATCCGGGCTGATCAACCCGATTGGCCTGTGGGTGCTGCGAACCGCCTGCCGCGATGCTATGCAGTGGGGCCAGATCAAGCTGTCGGTCAATATTTCTGCTGCGCAATTGCGCAATCCCGAATTTCCTACCCAGCTTGGCCAAATCCTTGAAGAGATTGGTTTTGATCCGAGCCGGCTTGAACTTGAGATAACCGAAACCTGTCTGGTGCTTGACCCTGTCCTTGCCGAACGCAGCCTGTCTGTCATTCGCGGATTTGGCGTCAACGTAGTTCTGGATGATTTCGGCACTGGCTACGCCTCTATTGGGTTCTTGCGTCAATTCCGGTTTGAGAAGCTCAAGCTTGATCGCAGCCTTGTCGTTCAAGCCAGCCAAGATAGCGGCAGTCGAGCGATGATGCTCTCCAGCATTACAGTGGCTCGCGCGCTCAATATGGCCGTCACTGCCGAAGGTGTCGAAACCGACGCGCAGGCGACGATGGTTCGCGCCGCTGGATGCGATCAAATCCAAGGGTTCCTGTTTCACAAGCCTATGACAAATATAAAGCTTACCCAATTGCTGAAGGCACAAAACAACAAGCTCGCCGCTATTTCTGGGGCGATGGCTGAGGAAAATGATCGTCCCGCAGGCCTCGTTCAAACGCCTATTCAAAAGAGAAGTCAAAAAGCATGAGTGTCATGGATGATTTTGCTCGCGAAGCCTCCGAAGATTTGGCCAGGGACACTGCTCCTCAGGGCGCAGCTCAACCAGAAGCCGGCTCACCACCACTTATAACAAAGCTGACCAAATGGTTCGACACTATGCCGATCCTCAAAAAGCTAAGGATGGGCTTTGCGTCCTTCGTTGTCTTGGGCATTTTGAGTGCGCTCATTTTTACAATTGCCGGAGCGAGCATTCACGCGCTTCATGAGGACCGCAATAGTGTGATTGAAGCCGAAACAACCGCGGCTGAAATTGAAATGGAAATCAACGCAATGGATCATGCGATATTGGAAGATTCGCATGGTTCACCGGCGGATGCCCTTGCTGCGTTTGAGGGAACAGCCCCCGAAATCGATTCCAAACTGAACAAAATCGCTGCTCTTACTCGGGAGGCAGATGCGCCAATTGGGCAAGATATTGCCGGTTTCCGCAAAGCCAACGAAGGCTACGCTCTTGCTTTAACGGGCTGGCGTGACGCTGAGAAAAGCGGCGCGACAGAGGCCCAAACCGAGCTTGCGCGGGGCCAGTTGCTCGAACAAAGCCAAGCGCTCCTTCAAGCATCCTCGGCGCTCAAATCAACCCTGTCTGATCATAGCCAAAGCTTGAGCGAAAGCGGCATCAATAAGCTCATCCTGCTCATTGCACTTGTTACAATCATTGCCGTTGTCGCTGCGGTTTTCGGCATGTTTGGCATGCGTGTTGTTTCGACAAGCATCAGCCGGCAAATTACCGAAATTTCCAGCGCGCTCGTTCGTTTGTCTCGGGGGGATCGAAGCGTCGAACTGCCGGCCCATGAAAGAGGCGACGAATTGGGTGATATGGTTCGTGCGGTCAAGATTTTTCAACGCTCCCATGCGAAGCTTGAAAATTATGAGCAGGAACGCGAGCATTTGCGCTCAAGCGAGGCAAAATCCATGCTCGACCTTGCTGCGCGTTTTGAAGCATCGGTCGGTGAAGTTGTTGGCGGCCTTGCCTCCGCTTCCTCAGAACTGCAATCGACCGCCAGCTCTATGGCGGCAGCGGCTGATCAATCGACCTCGCAAGCTCACCAAGTCTCATCATCAATGTCGCGCGCTACAGAAGGCGTGACAGCGGCAGCCTCTGCAACGGATGAATTTGCCATGTCGATCGGCGAGATCAGCCGTCAGGCAAGCAATTCGGCCGAGCTAGCCCGCAATGCCAAGGATGAGGCGAGCAGCGCCGATGAAACTGTATCGGCCCTAGCGATTTCAGCCGAAGAAGTCGGCCAGATCGTTGAGCTTATTCACTCCATCGCCCAACGCACCAATCTGTTGGCGCTCAACGCCTCTATCGAGGCTGCACGCGGCGGCGAGGCTGGTCGCGGCTTTGCTGTGGTTGCGTCTGAGGTAAAAGAGCTGGCTGCGCAAACCAGCAAGGCAACAGAAGAAATTGGCGAGCAAATTCGCGGGATGCAGGATGCCACAGGCGCTAGCGTATCTGCGCTTCGCTCGATCAGTGGACAGATCAACGAGCTTGAGGCCACCTCTATCTCGATCGCCAGCGCGGTCGATCAACAATCGGTCGCAGGCCAAGACTTAGCGCGCAATATCGACCTTGCTGCGCGCAGTTCTGACGAGGTGGCGAGCAATATCGATCAAGTGCGCGAGACTTCGCTAGCGACAGGCACAGCCGCAAGCCAAGTGCTTAGCTCTGCCACACAATTGGAAATGCAAGCGGCGACATTGCGCGAAAAGGCCAATGATTTTCTTGCTGGCATACGCCGCGACAAGGTCGCTTAAACAGCC
>CAZTFZ010000024.1:0-14451 GCA_964613105.1 uncultured Porphyrobacter sp.
TCAACACAAGCGGAATGTATCGCGGGCGAGCCAATAGCGAAGGCCTTAGTGAAGTAGCGATATTTGCCGAAGGCATCGATTAAGCCGACGACATGCGTTCGGCTTTCAGTAACGTTCGGCTTCCAGTAACATGCGCTGTTAGCCCCTGCGCCTTGCTCTGGGATAGCTGCCCAAAATCCGCACGTCGTTGCAATGAAAAGCCAGCTCTTCCAGAGCGCGTTTTACTGCGTCATCGCTGCAGGTCCCCTCAATATCTGCAAAGAACATGGTGGCGGCAAAGCTTGCGGCCTTCTGATAGCTTTCCAGCTTGGTCATATTGACGCCATTGGTCGCAAAGCTACCCAATGCCTTGTACAAAGCCGATGGGACGTTTTTGACCTCGAAAATGAGCGTTGTCATCGCCGGAGCCTCGACCTTTTCTGGCGCTAAATCCTCGCGCGCAAGAACCACAAAGCGGGTGGTGTTGTCTTCTGCATCTTCGACATTGTGTTCGATCACTTTGAGCCCGTAAAGCTCTGCCGCCATGGCTGGTGCAATCGCTGCTTGGCTGGGGTCGCCGGTTTCCGCGACATAGGCTGCCGCCCCTGCCGTATCGGTGAAGCCGCGCGCTGCAATGCCGCGCTCACGCAAAAAGTGGCGTGACTGCCCCAAGGCTTGCGGATGGCTAAATGCGTCGGTGAAGGGGCCGTCGCCCGTGCTCATCAGCGCATGAGTGATGGACATGAAATGCTCAGCAACGATGGATAGCCCGCTTTCGGGCAACAAAAAGTGAATATCTGCGACGCGGCCATGTTGCGAGTTTTCAATCGGGATCATTGCTGCACCCGCTGCGCCCGTCTTCACTGCATCGAGAGCATCTTCAAAACTGTTGAAAGGTAAAGGCAAGCAAGTGGGTTCAAATTGCATAGCGGCTTGATGCGAATTTGAGCCTGGCGCTCCGCCAAAGGCAATCGCGCGCCTCGCATCTGTGGCGGCGGCGCTGTGCATGGTCTCTACCATGGCTTGGGCGGACTTAGGAAAACTACGCATAGATTTGCTGCGCTATCCACCCTAAGCAGGCTGGGCAAGCGGAATTGCATTCCTTTCCCAATGCGCTCGGCCCAATGCGCCTGGCCCAATGTGCCCGGCTTATACGGGGCGTAGCTTTGCACATCATGCAAGCTGGGGTGGAGTGAAACGCACTTGCGTATAAGCGAGCGCAGCATTAGAGCGGCGCGCACAACAGTATTCAGCTCTCAAACGCGGACAAAACAGCGCATGGACGACAAGTTCAACACAGCATTCGGATGGATCCTTTTTGCAGGCATCATTGCCCTTGGCAGCTCGATTGTATCGGGGATCTATTTTCAAGCAGACAAGCCCGAAAGCCCGGAAAATCCAGGCTATTTCATCGACGCACCTGAAGAAGGGGCGGGCGGTCCTGCTGAAATGGGCATTGTCGAAGCACTTAATATGGAAGGCATGGCAGCATCCAAGGGCGAGAAAGTCTTTGCCAAATGCATCGCTTGCCACACAATTGACGCAGGCGGCGCAGACGGTATCGGCCCCAATTTGCACGGCATTATGGGTAAGGCCGTCGCAGGCGGCGCGCCTGGCTTTGCTTATTCGGGTGCGCTCAAAGACAAGGGCGGCAATTGGGATTGGTCGACCATGAGCGAATGGCTCAAATCCCCTCGCGCTTTTGCAAGCGGCACCAAGATGAGCTTTGCTGGCCTCTCCAAGGTTGAAGACCGCGCAGCAGTGATGCTGTATATGAATGAGAATGGCTCTGGCCTTGAAGTTCCCCCCTTTGTCGCTGACGTTGCCGACGAATCAGAGGGCGAAGGTGAGCTTGCCGAGGACGAGGCAGTGGCTGAAGGCGACGAGGCTGCTGAGGCAGAGGCTGAGCAAGATGCAGCTGCTGAAATCGACGAAAGCGCAGTTGAATAAGGGCCTTCTAACCCGCTCTTAAGTGCCCCTTAGTCGCACTTAAGCCGACCAAGAAATTCCTCAGCGGCCCTTAAAGCCCTGCGCGACCACATACCATTCTGACGAGCCCTTGCGGCTCGCGGGCGGTTTGGCGTGCTTGACTGCGGTGAAGTGCTTTTTGAGCAGGCTGAGCAATTCGCTATCTGTCCCGCCTGCCAGAACCTTAGCCACAAAAACACCGTCCTTGCTCAAGGTCTCGGTAGCGAACCAAGCTGCTGCTTCCACCAATGCCATCGTTCGCAAATGATCGGTTTGTTTATGGCCCACCGTATTGGCGGCCATATCCGACAGGATCAGATCGGGCGGACCGTCGAGCGCTGCTTCGAGTTTAGCTGGCGCGCTGTCGTCCATGAAATCCATCTCGAAAATGGTGACGCCTTCGATGGCGTCGGTTGGCAACAGGTCAATCCCGACAATCGCCGCAGCAGGCACGCGCTTGCGCACATATTGCGCCCAGCCGCCGGGCGCTATGCCCAAATCGACGATCCTCTTGCGCCCTTTCAAAAAGCCAAAGCGGTCATCCAATTCGATCAATTTGTAAGCCGCTCGGCTGCGATAGCCGTCAAGCTTGGCCTTCTTAACATAGGGATCGTTCAGCTGCCGCTCTAGCCAGCGCGTTGACGATGCCGTTCGCTTTTTGGCGGTTTTGACCCGCTTACCCAAATCCTTGCCAGAACGCCGCATAGCCTATCGCTTCAACGCATTGTGAGCGGATTGGTCCGGTGCATTCGTAGCCGAATTTCCAGCGTTTCCGCTTTGCGCGTCGGAGGCAATCAAGCTGCGTAAGATGCCCTCGCGAATGCCTCTGTCAGCAACGCCAAGCATATCGGCTGGCCAAATCTCAAGAATGGAATCGAGGATGGCGCATCCAGCGACCACCAAATCCGCCCGATCATTGCCGATGCACGGGACCTCTTTTCGATCCTCGCGGCTCATTGTCGAAAGCCGGTCCGTAATTTCTTGCATGGAAGACGACGGCACAATCAATCCATCGACCGCATTGCGATCATATTGCGGCAATTTCAAATGCAGGCTTGCCAGCGTCGTGACAGTTCCGCTTGTGCCGAGAAGACGGATTTCATTATCTGGGCTCTCATCGTCTTGTGTGATGAGCGGGGCAATCCGCTCTGCAAAGGGCGCAAAGCTGCCGCGAACAAGCTGGCGCATTTCGGCATAGCGATGCGCTCTGCCTTGCGAAGTGCCGTCAGGCGCGGTGACGGTGTCGGTGAGCGAGACGACGCCCCAAGGCACGCTGATCCAGTCGATCACTTCGGGCACTGCGCCGCCCGGCTGGATCAAAACCAGCTCGGTAGAACCTCCGCCAATATCGAAGATGACCGCTGGGCCCGTTCCATCGTCAAGCAAGACATGGCAGCCCAAGACGGCCAGCCGCGCTTCCTCTTCAGCAGAGATAATATCCAGCGCAATGCCCGTTTCCTGGCGCACACGTTCGATAAACTCAGCGCCATTGCTGGCTCTGCGGCAGGCCTCGGTCGCGACAGAGCGGGCCAAATTCACGTGCCTGCGCCGCAATTTATCCGCGCAAACGCGCAAGGCATTCAGCGTCCGGTCCATCGCCTCATCTGAAAGCTTGCCAGTCGCAGCAAGGCCTTCACCAAGCTTTACGACGCGGCTGAAGGCATCAATCACGGTGAAGTTTTCGCCTGAAGGACGCGCGATGAGAAGGCGGCAATTGTTCGTGCCAAGGTCGAGCGCTGCATAGGCTTGATTGCGGTCGCGAACTCCCCGCGCTGCATTGCCAGCCGTTTTGTTTTTAGAGCGCGGATGACCCGGTCGCGCGTTTTTTGCGCGCGCTAACTTATCGCCACGCGCCGCTGCGGTGCTGCCGTGACCTTTGGGCTGTGAGGGAGGTTTGTAGCGAAAATCAGCTACCTTGCCGGACGGTGTGTCCCTTTTAGCCTCAGCCCTCTTATTCGTGTCCGGCGGAGTATGATCCGCCATGTCTTCAACCTTATTTTCCTCTCGTGCAGCATATGCTTGGCACGAGGACCTGCCGCCTAGCTAGCGGTCAGCCGCCTTTTGGGCAAGTGTTGCGAGATGGCTTGCGCTTGACGGCGACAGGCGTTGCCTTAGGTTTGATCTTCAACGCAGGCGCCCTCTTGACAGAGCAAGCGCGATGACTTTAGCGATTATTGCAAATGATTTGCATTAGTATTTTATCTCTATTTTGAATGGTGTTGTTATGAATCCTGTCAAAACTCGCAACTTTCTCATCACATGCCATTTGCTTTTGGCAGGCCTTCTCGCTCCGCTTTTTCTGCTGGTTGCGATAACCGGCGGGCTTTATCTCATTGGCGAGAAGGGCGAGGTGACCGAGACTGCGCTTCAAACATCGGCGGATTTGCGGCTTGATCCTGATACCGAGACGATCGAGGCGGATGTTCGCAGTGTCCTCGCCGCCAACGATCTAGCGACCGACTTTGAATATCTTCGGATGCGCCCAGGCTCAATCACAACGCGTCCGACAACGCGCGATTATGTGGTTTTGAAAGAGGGTGATGATGGGGCTTGGAGCGCGAGCCTTAATGAGCCCAATTTCCTTTACTCGATGATTGAACTGCATAAGGGCCATGGCCCTCAAGCCTTCAAAACCTATCAAATTGGCGCTGCGATATCGCTGTTTCTGGTGGTCCTTGGCGGTTTGCTGGTGGGCCTTTTGGCGCCTGCCTATCGCAAAAAGACCATTGCTTCGGCTGCTGTCGGCACGCTTGCCTTTATCCTACTGGCATTCGTCATATAGCGCGCTTGCGGGCTGCGCCTCCCAGTAGCGACTCCCAATAGCTTTGCCCTTATTTGGCGAGCGGCTTGCCGCGCAAGTGCGGCGGGGTTAGGGTTGGACTATGACCGATAAAGACCTCACTCACCGCAAGTTCTATCCCGCCAAGCAAGAGGCGGATTTTGCCGATGCCGACCCATCGCAGACCCCGCAGACGCAGCATCCCGCCTATCGCCTCGCTTTCCGCGATACAGACTTTCTACTGCGCGAAGAATTGCGCCCCGTCCGCTTTCAGCTGGAGCTGCTAAAACCGGAAATGCTGCTTGATGAGGCGGGCATTGGCTCAACGCTCGTCATCTATGGCTCTGCTCGCATCCCTTCGCCAGAGGAGGCCCAGGCCAAGATCGACGCTGCTGCGGATAAGTCGGAAGGCGAGCAGCGCATTGCGGCCAATCTTGCGGCCAAAGCCAAATATTATGAAGAGGCTTACAGCCTTGCCAAATTGGTCAGCGAAAAGTCGATTGTCGAGGATGGCCAACGGCAATTCATCGTCACCAGCGGCGGTGGGCCGTCAATCATGGAAGCGGCCAATCGCGGCGCCAGTGATGCAGGTGCAGAGAGCATTGGCCTCAATATAATCCTGCCGCATGAGCAAGCGCCTAACCCTTATGTGACGCCTTATCTCAGCCTCAATTTCCATTATTTCGCTTTGCGCAAAATGCACTTTTTGCTGCGCGCGCGGGCCGTTGCTGTCTTCCCCGGCGGCTTTGGAACTTTTGACGAGTTCTTCGAACTTTTGACGCTAATCCAGACGGGTAAGATGCAGCCAATTCCGATCCTTTTGTTCGGCAAAGACTTCTGGAACCGTGTGGTCGATTTTGAGGCTATCGCTGACGAGGGCACGATCAGTCATAAGGATCTCGACCTGATCCATTGGTGCGAAACCGCTGATGAGGCTTGGGCGCATATTGCCGAATTTTACGAGCTTGAGGCCTAACGAACCTCTGCTTCTTCTAGAGCTTGCGCACCGCCTGATGGCCGAGCGGTCCGTTGCCGTTCCCAAAGCCGGGCGCGTTTTCAATCGCAGCAAAGGTAAACTGCCGGGCCAGTTTCACCGCATTGCCAAGCGGCTGCCCATGGCCCAGCAAAGTGGCCAAAGCCGCCGATAGAGTGCAGCCTGTGCCATGAGTATGGCGAGTGTCCAGCCGTTCATGCTCAAAGCTATGCGTCTCGCCATCGGCAAGGCACAAAAGGTCGATGATCCGTTGATCCTCAGTATGCCCTCCTTTGGCGAGCACTGCGCAATTATGCGCCTCGGCAAGGCTGGTCGCAGCCTCTGCAACGAGCGTGTCTTTGCGCAGGGTTGCGCCGTGTAAATGCTCAAGCTCGGGCAGGTTGGGGGTCAATACCGTCGCTCGGGCGAACAGTTTTTCTCGCATCGCATCTATCGCGTCATCGGCAATCAGCGCTGCGCCCGATGTGGCGATCATGACCGGGTCGAGGACAATGGGAATGGCGGGGTCCAACTGTTCCAAAGCGCCAGCCACGCTGGTGATGATCTCGGCGTCATGCAGCATCCCGATCTTCACTGCATCAACGCCAATGTCGCCTGCGCAAGAAGTGATTTGGCTAGCCACAACGCTGCCTGCCATCGGTGCTATGGCCTGCACGCCGCAACTGTTTTGCGCGGTCACTGCTGTAATAGCGGTCATCGCATAGCCGCCGAGCATCGTGACGGTTTTGATGTCAGCCTGAATGCCAGCGCCGCCCGAACTGTCAGAGCCAGCGATGGAGAGAATGCGCGGCGGGCTTTTTGGGCTCACGCTCATGCGGTAAATTTCCTCTGGGTGCTGGGCGGGTATTTGGTATGGAGTTTTATGGCTCTTGTCGGGCGGTCGAACAATTCCCCGCCGCAATTGGGGCAAATGTCGTCGCAATCATCGGCGCACTGAGCGCAGAATGTGCATTCGAAACTGCAAATGAAAGCGCCAGAGCTTTGCGCAGGCAAATCTGTGCCGCAGCGCTCGCAATCGGGGCGCATTTCCAACATTAGGTCGCGGCCTGCACCGCATCGCAAATCCGGTCCACGACTGTTTCGACTTGGGCGGCATTATCGCCTTCCGCCATAACGCGGATAACAGGCTCTGTGCCCGAAGGGCGGATAACGAGGCGGCCAGAACCAACCAGTTCTTTCTCAGCCTCAGCAATGCAGGCTTTGACGGCAGCGTTTTCCAAAGGCGCGCCGCCATCAAAACGGACGTTTTTGAGCAATTGCGGCACTCGGTCGAACAGATGCAACAGCTCGCTGGCCGGCTTTCCAGAACGGACGAGGCTGGACAATACGCGCAATGCAGCAACCGTTCCATCGCCAGTGGTGCCATGGTCGAGCAGGATCATATGGCCCGACTGTTCGCCGCCAACGTTGAAGCCATCGGCCTTCATGCGTTCAAGCACGTGGCGGTCACCCACTTTGGTGCGTTCCAGCGAGAGACCTTGTGTTTCCAAATAGCGTTCCAGCCCAAGGTTTGACATGACAGTAGCGACAACGCCGCCGCCTTTCAATTCGCCCTTCTCGGCCATGCGAGTGGCGATAAGCGCCATGATCTGATCGCCATCGACCGTCTCGCCTTTTTCATCGACCACGATCAGCCGGTCAGCATCGCCGTCGAGCGCAATGCCAATATCAGCGCCATTGTCGACAACCGCAGCTTTGATCGCATCAAGCGAGGTGGAACCAACGCCGTCATTGATATTGGTGCCATTAGGCGAAACGCCCAGCGGGATCACTTCTGCGCCCAATTCCCAAATCGCCGATGGAGCCACTTGATAGGCTGCGCCATTAGCACAATCGACCACAACCTTCAGCCCATCGAGACGAATGTCTGACGCAACGGAGCGCTTTACCGCGTGGATGTAGCGGCCACGCGCATCTTCGATCCGCCGGGCCCTGCCAATGCGCTCAGCATCAACCAGTTCTGGCTCCTGCCCGATCAATTCTTCAATCGCCAGTTCATCGTCATCGGATAATTTAAAGCCATCTGGGCCGAACAGCTTGATCCCATTGTCTTCATAAGGGTTGTGGCTGGCAGAGATCATCACGCCAAGGTCAGCCCGCATCTCGCGGGTCAACAATGCGATTGCCGGTGTCGGCAGAGGGCCGGTCATGATCACATCCATGCCAACGCTGGTGAAGCCTGCAACCAGCGAGCTTTCCATCATATAGCCCGAAAGCCGAGTATCTTTGCCGATCACAACGCGGTGGCGATGGTCGCCGCGCAGAAAATGCGCGCCCGCTGCTTGCCCAACGCGCATGGTTGTCGCGCTGGTCATAACGCCCTGATTGGTGCGGCCTCTAATGCCGTCGGTCCCAAAGAATTTGCGTGTCATGGTCTGGCTAAGTCTTTCTGCCGGTTAAGTATCTGAATGGATAGGCTGTTTAGCGGGTTGCTTGCATTGGCCTTGGCACCCTTAAATTTCTGTGCAAGCCTTGGCAAATCTTGCTAAATATATTCCTACTGCAAGCGTGCCGGATGATCGGCCCAATGCATTGAACCGAAGCGGCTATTGCAAAACTTGTACTGGCGCATTGGCACTGCATCGCTTAACTGCGGATGGCTAAGAATTTTGATTTGTCAGATTAGAACATGAAAGAGGACCCTATGGCTTTTGCGCTTATCGACCTTCCCTATCCAGACAGCGCGCTGGACCCAGCAATTTCGGCTCAGACCTTGTCATTCCATTATGGCAAGCACCACCAAGCCTATATCGACAAGACCAATGCGGCGATTGATGGAACCGAGCATGCCGATGCGTCTTTGGAAAGCGTTATCGCTGCAGCTCGCGGCAGCAATCAAGGCTTGTTCAACAATGCCGCGCAAAGCTGGAACCACGGCTTTTATTGGCATTCATTGACGGGCGAGGCGACTTCGCCATCCGATGAACTGGCAAGCATGATTGATGCTGCCTTTGGCTCAATGGACGAGCTCAAAAGCCAATTGGAAGCACGCGGCGCTGGCCATTTTGCCAGCGGTTGGGTCTGGCTTGCCGAAAAAGACGGCAAATTGTCGATCGAAGAAACCCATGATGGCGACACATTGGCAGACAGCGGTTTCAATCCGCTCCTAACAATCGACGTTTGGGAGCATGCCTATTACCTCGACCATATGAATGCGCGCCCTGCTTATTTGAGCGCGGTTGTTGGCGGCAAATTGAATTGGAAGTTTGCTTCTGAAAACCTCGCTCGCGGCGAAACTTGGGTTTACGCTTAAGCGCGATTTGAGCCTGAGTAATCGGGCCCATATAATCGGGCTTTGAGAAGAGTATAAGAAGGCTCGTCAGGCGTAACTGCTTGGCGGGCCTTTTTCTTTTTTGCGCGAAATTTGGCCTTAGAGGGTTTGATCGGGCGGGTTTAATCGGGTGGGCTTAATCGGGCGGGTTCATGGCAAACAGCTCTTCGCCAAAGAGAAACCCGACAACATTGGGCCGACCTATGTGATCGAACAGAGCGCTCAGGGTAAGCAAAAGCGGAACCGATAAGAGCGCACCTATCGCGCCCCATACCCATGAGAAATAGCTCAAAGCGATCAAGATCATAACCGGGTTCATGGTGAAGCGGCGACCCAAAATGGCGGGCGTCACAAGATTGGCTTCGACCGTATGAAGGCCCAAATATGCAGCGGCTGGGATCAAACCCAATAGCACCGTATCCGTCGTACCAATGCCAAACAATGCGAGCAGTCCGATCATCAAAGTCGGTCCGATATAAGGGATGAAATTCAATATTGCCGCTAATCCGCCCCACATGATCGGTGCATCCACGCCCAAGGCCCAAGCGCCTGCTGTTACGATCATCCCGACGCCGGTGTTGATGAGCCCAACGGTGAGAATGTAAGACCCGACCCTGTCCTGCACTTCGCGCACCACCTTGGCAGCCTTGATGCTGCCGCCAAAAGAAGAACGGTCCACCAAGAGTTTCTTGCGCAAACGCACGCTCGCTTCGATCATAAAGAATGCCATGAGGAATGTCAGAATGACTTCAATGACGACGCTTGGCGTTGCAAATGCCAGCTCTTCCAAGAGGCTGGGCGAGGCTAGCACCACTTCTTGCGAGCCGCTTGCCTGCATGAATTCGGCCAGCTCTGCATTGATTTGTGCAATCCATTCGAATTGATCACGAATTTCAGTAAAGCGCCCTGCGACCTTATCGTACAAATCAGGCAATGTGTCCCACAGAGCGATAGCGGGCTGCAAGATGAGCGAGAGAGCCAAAATTAGAACGGCAAAAAAGCCAATAAGCGCTGCGAATGAAGCAAGCACATTGGGCAAGCCCCATTTCGCCATCCGATCGGCCACTGGCGATAAGATGATGGTGAGCACCAGCGCGGCGGTAAGTGGCAAGAATACGACCGAGCCGATGGATAAGACAAAAGGCAAGGCCAGAAAAAGACCAAGGCCGATCAGAACGACAAGGGCGGAAATCAATCGCAATTCTTGGGCTGCAAATGACATGCTGCGCAAGGATGCTGGACTGTCCGGCTCCGCTTCAGGCGGGATCGGCGTAGATCGCGGGGTTGGGTCGCTTTTGCTCATCGCGAATATTCATGGCGCGCGCGCGGTCCCTATGCAAGCGCGGCCTTACGCAAGGGCAGGCTTTGTTTCTCAGCTAAATGCCAGTTTGTTGGTTTGCGACCTGATCAAGCTCTTCCAAGATGGCCTTATGGGCCGACTTATCCTGCGTAGAGCGCTGCGGGATCGTCCCCTCGCTCAGCATGGTGTTGAGCGTTGCGCGCGCTCTGCCCACCCGGCTTTTGATCGTGCCGACCGCGCAATCACAAATTTGAGCGGCTTCTTCATAGGAAAAGCCGCCGGCGCCGACCAGCAACAGCGCCTCCCTGCGTTCAGCCGGCAATGTCAGCAGCGCGCGGTGCATGTCTGACAAATGGATCGGCTCCTCTTGCCCTGCAGGTGCGGTTAGAATGCGTTCTGCAACGCCCTCATCATAGTCGCCGCGAAAGCGGTTGCGGCGCAATTCGGTGAGATAGGCATTGCGCAATATGACAAAGGTCCAAGCGCGCATGCTTGTGCCTGGCTCGAAGCGATCTTGCGCTGCCCAAGCCTTCAGCATGGCTTCTTGGACCAAATCATCGGCCATGTCCGGCCGGCCGCACAGGCCGCGAGCAAAAGCGCGCAAATGCGGCACAACTTGCGTCAATTCGCGCTTAAAGTCTGCCTTTTGCGCGGCAGTCCGAGTGCGCTCGACCATTAGCTTGTTTCATCCAATTTGGACAAAAGATCTTTAAAGCTGTCAGGGATATCTTCTTCGACTACTGCGTCATAAAGACTGCGCAAGCCATCAACCCAATCGGGTTCATTTTGGCTTAGGCCTTGATCAGCTGATGATGCTGATGAACCGGCTCGCGAAGGGTGATTCTTAGAATTCATTGTGCGGCGATAATTCCCTGATGCTCAGCAACTACGCTGGTAGTATTTGGCAGTAAGCGTGACCCGATTATTTAAAGTTGGAACGAACCGGGCCGCGCTTTGTTCCCTACATAGCAAGATTTCTACTCGGCTTAATCCAGCGTGATGTTTGAGAGATAACACCTCAATTGTTAGTCATGCCGTGAAAAGTCCATTTTTTGAGCTGCATAAGACGAAAGAGAGCACCGCCTTTTTGTTTGAGACCGTACCCACAGCAGGCAAAAGAAGTCGGCTCGCTTTGGCGCGCTTTCCAATTGCTTTGCCAATAGGAGTTTTCCTGCTGATTGCGTTGGCTGATTTGCTCAGCGTGTTTGCGATTGAGCGCAATGCCAAAGCGGAAGAGATGAGCATTATGACGCGAATTGCGGTTGCCAAAGGCGCCGCATTGGAACGTAAGGCTGCGATCAATGCCTCATTTCTTAAGGCGGGCGCGCCTTTGTTTGCGCTCAAAGATGAAGTGGATTCACCCTTCTTCCATCAATTTGCAGATGATCTTCTGCTCGATCAGAACTATCGCAACCTGGCTGGCATCGGCTGGGCACCTGTATTGAAGGCCGATCAAGTGCCGGCATTTAATAGGGCAATTTCGCTCGAATATGGCCGCGAATTGAAGGTCGTTCAGGACAGTGAGGCATCGCCGTTAGCCGCTCTTGCGCCAACCAAATACTTCTTGCCCGAGACGCGCTATAGTGACGCGACTGTCGGCTTTGACCTCTATTCAGATGATTTGAAACGCGAAGCAATGGAGCATGCGGCGCGCTCGGCCCAACCGGCAGCAACCGGGCTCTTAACTGTGCAATCACAAGATGGGAGCGATATGGCAGCCTTCCAAATTTATATGCCAGTGTTCCAGCGGACAGGGAACACCCGCGCATTGAGCGGCTTCATCTACAGCGAATTTGCTGCGCAAGATTTCTTTGATGCGGCCCGTAAGCTGATCGACGCCGGAGTTCGCTCTAGCATTAATGATTATGGCATCGAATTGTATGATGGATCGGCTTCTAGAAACGCCTTGCTGGCCTCGCAAGCTGGCGGAAATTCCGCGAGCTTTGTTGTCGAGCAAGATCTGCGTCTTGCTGATCGCGCCATGACATTGGTGGTTCGCTCAAGCGGGCAGATGGGGCTTTCGACCATTTCATGGATTTCATTGGCTTTTGGTTTGGCGATTGCGGGGTTGGTTGGGGTGGTCGCCCGGTTACTGGCCCTGCAAGCGATTGAGGATCAGCGGGTCCTGGAACTGCATGCTGAGCAAAATTCAATTCGTGAAGGCTTGCTGCGAGAACTCAACCACAGAGTGAAAAACACACTCGCAAATGTAGTTTCGATTATCGCTTTGACTCGTCAACGAAGCGACTCAGTTGAAACCTTTGCTGATAGCCTTGAAGGACGTGTTAGGGCTCTGTCCGCAACCCACGATTTGCTTACTGATTCCGAATGGGGAATGATCGCATTGGAGGATGTGGTCTCGGCCGAGCTCGCGCCTTACGCTCAAGGCCATGAGAGCCAGCTTGTGATTAGCGGGCCTGCGCTTGCTCTTGCGCCCAAAGACGCGCTTGCCCTTGGAATGGCGCTGCATGAATTGGCGACCAATGCGTCGAAATTTGGGGCTCTCAGCAATGAGGCTGGGGTTGTTGCAATCAGTTGGAGCATGCTCGAATTCGATCGCGCTGAGATACGTTGGGTGGAAAGCGGAGGGCCGGTTATCACTCAAGAACCCAAAGCTGGGTTCGGGGTCGAGCTAATCGAGAAGATTACCGCGCATGAGCTAAGCAATCCCGTACAGCTTCGTTTCGCTAGCGAAGGGGTGCAGTGCACTTTCGTAGTGCCCCTGCGCGAGGCTGGAGAATTTGCAATTAGGGCCGAGCGCTAGGAGCTATAGGCTCTGTAAGCTCAGGCTTATCACCTAAGCAAGGCACGGTGTTATTGTTTCAAGAAACGTTGCAGATCAAGCGACGGGCTGGCTCGATTCAAAGAACAAGGCTTGACTGATTGCGGCCCGCACCGCTCTTTCTTTGAATGGCTTGGAGATAAGATAGGTGGGTTCTTTGCTATCCCCTGTCAGCAACCTCTCAGGGTAGGCTGTGATGAAAATCACTGGTACCTTCACAATCGCCATAATGTCGTCCACCGCATCAAGCCCTGACGATCCATCGGCCAATTGAATATCGGCTAAGACCAAGCCGGGTCGCGATTCTTCAACCACTTCGAGAGCCTGTGTCCGGGTCGCCGCAGCGCCGCAAATCTCATGCCCCAGCGATCTGACCAAATCCTCCAATTGCATTGAGATGAGGGGCTCGTCTTCAATTATTAGGACATTGGTTGCGGTTTCACGCTCAATCTCGCTGATGGCGTCCTCAACCATCTGGGAGACTTCATCAGCGCTGAGGGCCAAAATTTCAGCTGCCTCAGCAACAGAAAATTCTTCCAATGTGGTCAGCAATAGAGCTTGCCTGTTCAGGGGAGTGAAGAGGCTTAATCGCTTGTTTGCGGCAGCCTCGTGGCTATCGCTGGTATTGGCTGCATCACTTACGCGTGTCGTATTCGCCAAAACCTTGGTAAAAGCACTGTAGATAGCGACCCTTGTTCCGTCGAGCGATGCTCGCAAAATATCATCTTCAGCAACTGCTTCTAACAGCGACAGGACGATGCGATCACCGGCCTCCTGCGACCCGCTAACAGCGCGGGCATACCGGCGCATAAAGGGTAAGTGTTTTGCAATGTTTGAACTCAGAGCCATCATATTTCCTTACGCATCGACCTTCGAATGTTCGAACCATTTGCGAACATGCTTAGGGCGGTTGAAAGCTTAATTTTGCTCACAACCGCGGCGCGCCTAGGCGCCTCAAAATATACGTATGCCCCGGGTTCGACCCACTAATCTGAACTCAAAACCCGTGAGTTCAGTCGGTCTAGCGCAGAAATGAGGCTTCCGCGTGAATCCCCACTAGCGCATTTTTACGTGGTTCTAAAGGTCTGTTTTTGATCGTGTTGACGGGCTCAGCGGAACTCGTCCCAACAATTACGGATTTTTTTGGGAACCCAATCGAGCTTGGTTCATTTAACAAGCATCACCGCCCTGACACCCCCCTCCCGTCCAAGCGGTTGGTGATACGATCCCGAGAGGCCTCTGCCCTAACAGGCAGGGGCCTTTTTCTCATCAGGATTTGCTTATTGGGCCTTGCTTATCAGGGCTTGGGCTTAGGTTGATCCGTTCAGGATAGCGGCTTTTCAAAGACCACATATTCGCGGTTCATCGTACTGCCAAT
>CAZTFZ010000024.1:14551-16046 GCA_964613105.1 uncultured Porphyrobacter sp.
TTCAGGATAGCGGCTTTTCAAAGACCACATATTCGCGGTTCATCGTACTGCCAATCGCATCGGCAATGGCGACCATTCCCTGATTGTCGTCGAGGATCCAGCCTATTTCGGCGCGTTTCGTGCCAAATTGATTGGCTGCATTGATCCGAATTTCGCTGATCATCATAAAGGCAAGCTGGCTGGCGGCGCGCGAGTTGTGAAACTCCTTTAAGACTCCCATCAGCGGCACGCGCATATTGGCTTGCTTGGGCTTCTTAAGCCAGCGCAATAGGTGCAGCCAGCCAAAGGGCAAAAGCTTGCCATTAACGCGCTTCAAAGCGTCGTTTATGTCGGGCCAAGTCAGCATGAAGGCAACCGGCTTCCCATCCATTTCGGCAATCATATTGAGCTCAGGATGGATGATTTGCTTTAGCTTTTTTCCAGCATAAGCGATTTCTTGCTCTGTGAACGGCACAAACCCCCAATTGCTCGACCAAGCATCGTTGAGAATGTTGAGGATGATAGCGACCTCCTCGTCCCACAATTCAGGTTTGACAGGCCTAATGCTAATTCGTTCATTGCGTTGGCCCGACTTTACGATCCTGCGGACGATCGGAGGGAAATCTTCTTGAACGTTAAGTTCATAGGTAAAAAGCGATTTTGCATGAACATAACCCGCATTTTCGATCCAGCCGCGATAATGCTCTGGATGGTGACCCATCATAATCATGGGCGAATGATCATGCCCGCGCACTAATAAGCCAAGCTCTTCCCATACTGACATGGAAATTGGGCCAAGCACGCGGGTCATTCCGCGGGATTTCAGCGATTGCTCTGCATGGCGCAGCAAGACATGCCCGACCGCTTCATCCTCCGCATCGAAATATCCGAACATGCCAGTGCCCGGCCCAAACCCTTGACTTGCTGGCAGCTCAAGCGCGAGCAAATCAATATGGGCAGATATCCGCCCCACTGGCCTATCGCCGCGGTAAGCGATGAATAACTCAACATCAGCATGACCAAAAAAGGCATTTTTAGCCGGATCAATCAATTCCAGCAATTCGGAACGCAATTGCGGCACGCTATGCGGTACACGGGCGGCAAATTCGCGGCCCAAATCGACAAAGGCTGCACGCGAACGCTTGTCGGTCACGGGACGAATGCTTATCTCTGCTACGCTCATCGAGGGTCTCCGGCGGCCTTCTATTGGGCCTAAGTATGGTCCCAATCCTATTTTCTGTTCAATTTATCAAGCAAGTCACTCGATCACAGCCTGCGAAAACTCTTGTTTGGCCTGCTTGGCCAAATTGGGCTAGGGGTTTTGCGAAAGCACCAATGCTATGACAATTCAAAAACCCATCGAACGCGCATCTGCTACTCCGCCCACTGGATCACAAGATTTCGCGCGAGCAAGCGGCGGCTGGCATGCGCAGATCGTTGACGATAAAGATATGCTGCGCGCTGCGCGTGATCTCACCAAGGATCTGGGCGAAGCAAAGGGGCGGATTTATTGGCC
>CAZTFZ010000025.1:0-1696 GCA_964613105.1 uncultured Porphyrobacter sp.
TAGCGCCTTTCGCGCTGGTGGGTTTCTTAGCCATCTTGTGTATTTCCCTCAGGTAAAAGTCTCATATTGCCACAGAGCGTTTTAGCGGCCTTGCCTATGCGCGACGCAGCGCATAAATGCTATTTGAAATGTAGTGGTGTCTTAGCCAATTACAACACCTAATCGGAGGTTTTTCCAACCATGACTGCCATTATTGACCTGCACGGACGCGAAATTCTCGACAGCCGTGGCAACCCCACAGTCGAAGTTGATGTTCTGCTTGAAGATGGCAGCTTTGGCCGTGCCGCTGTGCCATCTGGCGCGTCAACCGGCGCTTATGAGGCCGTTGAATTGCGCGACGGAAACAAAGATCGCTATATGGGCAAAGGCGTCTTGAAAGCGGTCGAGGCAGTTAATGGCGAGATCGCCGAATTGCTCTTGGGCCTCGATGCCGAGGATCAGCGCGACATAGATATGGCGATGTGCGAACTCGACGGCACTCCCAACAAAGCGCGCGTCGGGGCAAACTCTATTCTTGGCGTCAGCATGGCTGTTGCAAAAGCGGCGGCGAATGCGCGCGGACTGCCGCTCTATTCCTATATTGGCGGTGTATCGGGCCATGTCCTACCAGTGCCGATGATGAACATTATCAATGGCGGCGAACATGCTGATAACCCGATTGATATTCAAGAGTTTATGGTGATGCCAGTTGGTGCAGATAGTATTGCAGAGGCAGTGCGCTGGGGCGCTGAGATATTCCACACACTGAAAAAGAAGCTGCACGATAAAGGCCTTGCAACAGCGGTTGGTGATGAGGGCGGCTTTGCGCCTGATCTGGCCAGCACACGCGATGCTCTGGACTTTATCATGGCCTCGGTCGAACAGGCTGGTTTTAAGCCGGGCGGCGATGTTGTTCTGGCTCTCGATTGCGCGTCGAGCGAATTTTACAAGAACGGCAAATATGAGATTTCCGGAGAGAACCTGTCGCTGAACGGCGATGAAATGGCCGCTTACCTTGCCAAATTATGCAAGGATTACCCCATCCGCTCCATCGAAGACGGCATGGACGAGGATGATTTTGCTGGCTGGAAAGCGCTCACCGATATGGTCGGCGACACAGTCCAGTTGGTTGGCGATGATTTGTTCGTGACCAATCCAGAGCGTCTGTCTGATGGCATCGACAAGGGGCTCGCAAACTCATTGTTGGTAAAGGTCAACCAGATTGGCACTTTGTCGGAAACCTTGGATGCGGTCGAGATTGCCCATCGGGCAGGCTACACCAGCGTGATGAGCCACCGCTCGGGCGAAACTGAGGATGCTACGATTGCCGATTTGGCGGTTGCGACCAATTGCGGACAGATCAAAACCGGGTCTTTGGCGCGCTCTGATCGCTTGGCAAAATACAATCAGCTCATCCGGATTGAGGAAGAGCTGGGCGCAAGCGCGAAATATGCCGGCGCATCCTGCTTTGGCTAATTGAACGGCTGCAATGCGCGCCTGTTTGTCTTTTCCAAAGTCTTGAGTTAGCCTTGACCCAAGGGCGCAACAAAGCGCTTTGGGGAGAGCCAATTTGTCCGATTTTCCGTCGCATCCGGACGAGGTGACGCCTGCGTTCCTGAGCGATGTTTTGGGTGAGACGGTTGAGACTGTTTCGTGGGAGCCTATCGGCACTGGGCAGGTTGGGGACAGCGTGCGGTTTGCGCTGACCTATTCTGGG
>CAZTFZ010000025.1:1796-15851 GCA_964613105.1 uncultured Porphyrobacter sp.
CTCAGATGAGGCTCGTCCAGCCACCCTTGCCGGCAAATTCCCCGCAGCCGATGCTGCAAGCGCTGGGATTGCCGCAATGACAGGCCTTTACGCCAAGGAAGTCAATTTCTACCGCGAGGCAGCGACCCTTCTGGATGTGCGAACACCAAAGGTTTTGCGCGCCGAAGTTAGCGAAGATGGCGGACACTTCCTCTTGCTCTTCGAAGATTTGGGTCCAGCGCGTGGCGGCAATCAGATCGAAGGATGCACCATTGAGGACGCGCGCGCAGGGGTTGCCCAAGCCGCTGCTTTTCATGCGCCCAGCTGGGGGAATACCGCTCTTTTGGATGCTGCTTGGCTTGAGCGTCCGCCAGAAGTTGCCCAAAAGGTGCGTGAGCGATACCCGCATGCTCAAGCGGTTTTCGCAGAACGTTATGCAGACAGCCTAGCGCCTGACTATCTCAAGCTTTGCGATCGCCTCGCCAAGGCGCGCAATCTCTTCCATCCCAATGATCCGCCGCAATGCCTCGTCCATGGCGATTTCCGGCTCGACAACATGCTGTTCGATGTGAAGGGCGGGGCAGAACCGATTGCTGTGCTCGATTGGCAAACGGCAACCATTGGCCGCGCTATGACTGACATAGGCTATTTTCTGGGATGCGGGATCGGCAATGAATTGCGCAAAGCCCATGAGGATGAATTGCTCGCGCTCTATTGCGAGGAGATGGGCAAGCGCGGCGTTGCTTTATCGCGCGCAGATATCTGGGACGATTACCGCATTGGTGCCTTGCATGGCGTTTCAACCGCGGTCTTCAGCGCTGCATTTGTCGAGCGAACACCGCGCGGGGACGAAAACTTTCTATCCATGGCGCGCGGAGCCTGCGCACTCGCCTTGGAGCATGACAGTTTGGGCGCGTTGGAAGCGGTGCAATAAAAATCACAAAACACAAAATGCGATCAATAACCTTGGGAGATAATGCGTGGCTTTAAGCAAGGGTGATGAGTTTCCGCTCCATCAGACGGCCGAACCGATTGCTCAGGCGGGTACGGATCGCAACTTCTACGATCGCTATTTCTTCAACGGTTATGCCCCTGATGGCAGCGGCTTTTTTGCAGCTGCAATGGGCATTTACCCGCAACTTGGGATAATCGACGCACATTTCAATGTGATACGAGATGGTGTGCAGCATTGTATTCATGCCAGCCGCACTCTGGATGGGGAGCGGTTGGACCTTATTTGCGGCGCGATAAGTCTCGAAATTGTCGAACCTTTGCAGAGGCTTGTTCTAAGGGTTGCCGATTTTGAGGGTATCTGTGCCGAAATTCATTTCACCGGCCGCGCTTTTCCAATTGAAGAACCGCGCTTCACCCATCGGATTGGGCCGCGTGCTTTTATGGATTACACAAGGATGACTCAAAACGGCCATTACACTGGCTGGATCGAAGTGGATGGGGAACGCAAAGCCTTGGCCGAAGGCACGGCAGGCACACGCGATAGAAGCTGGGGTGTCCGACCTGTTGGCGCTCGCGACCCTCAGCCTATTCCGGGGCATGAAGTGCCAAGCTTTTTCTGGCAGTGGACGCCGATCAATTTTGCCGATGGAAGCCTGTTTTTTCACAACAATGCCGATACTCAGGGCGAGCCGTGGAACAGCCGAGCGGCTTGGGCCGCTGATGGCGCAGATGCAAGGGCTATTCGCGAGGGTTCAGGGCAGATGGAAACCCAGCTGGAGCCAGCGACCCGCTGGCCCAAAAGCGCGGATTTGGCACTAGACCTTGAGGGAGCGCCTAAGAAGCTTAGCTTTGAAACGCTTGGCCGCTTTCAGATGCGCGGCCTTGGCTACACCCATCCCAAATGGGGGCATGGCATGTATCATGGCGGCGCCGTTCAAGAGCGAGAGGACATTGATCTCAAAGCGCTTGATCCGCTCGCGCCCGAAAATCTGCATGTGCAATTCCCTGTCGCTGTAACTGCTGGCGAAAAGCGCGGAATTGGCGTGTTAGAGCAGCTAATCATTGGCCCTTACACGCCATTCGGGTTGAGCGAATTTTTGGATGGAGCGGCGTCTTAGACAGAGCCATTTTAAGCGCGTCTTTAGCTCGCAAAGCGCTGTTGCAAATCAAGCAGCGCAATCGCGGCTTTTGCCGCCTCGCCGCCCTTGTCCTTTTGCGCTGGATCGGCTCGGACAAGGGCTTGATCTTCGTTCTCGACCGTCAAAATGCCATTGCCAATAGCAATCCCATCCATAGTTAGCGCCATGATCGCTCGCGCGCTCTCGCCTGCCACGATCTCAAAATGATAAGTCTCGCCGCGAATAACGACGCCAATCGCGACAAAGCCATCATATTGCCCGCTATCAATCGCAAGTGAAATTGCGCCGGGAATTTCGAGCGCTCCGGGCACGGTAAGAACTTCTGCTGTGTGACCCGCAGCTTCCAATGCGGCGCGAGCGCCAGCAATCGCAAGATCGTTGAATTTTTCGTAGAAGCGCGCCTCGACGATAAGAAACTTGGCCATAGATTTACTCCGGTATCGGGCGGTGATCGACGATGTTGAGGCCATAGCCTCCAATGGCGACCACATTGGGCTGTGAATTGCTCAAGAGGATCATATCTTCAATCCCCAAATCGGCAAGGATTTGGCTGCCAATGCCGACATTGCGGACCTCATCCTCCTCGCTGTAGCTTTCGGGCGCTGCGGGCCTGCCTGTGATGATCACGATAACGCCAGAGCCATGTTCGCCCACTTCGACCATAGCGCGCTGAAGCGTGCGCTTTCGCTCGCCGGGTTGGCCCAAAATATCGTCAAAAACAGAGATGGGATGGACGCGGGTGAGGGTAGGTTCGCCCGGTGTCACATGCCCTTTTTGCAGCGCATAGGCCTCGCTGCCATCGACAGAGTTGCGATAGGTGGTCAGCCGCCATGCTCCGCCATAGTCAGAGGTGAAGGCGCGTTCCTCGCCGCGCTGAACCAGATGGTCATTGCGCATGCGATATTCGATCAGATCGCGGATTGTGCCGATTTTGAGGTCATGCTTGCGGGCAAAAGCAACCAAATCATCGAGCCGGGCCATTGTGCCATCATCATTCATAATCTCGCATATGACGCCTGATGGATTGAGGCCTGCTAGCCGCGAAATATCGACCGCCGCCTCTGTATGGCCAGCGCGCACCAATACGCCGCCATCGCGGGCTGTTAGCGGAAATACATGACCGGGGGAGACGATGTCGGCAGGGCCTTTTGCTGCGTCAATCGCCACCGAAATCGTCCGAGCGCGATCAGCCGCGCTAATGCCAGTGGTCACACCCTCTCGTGCTTCGATTGAGATAGTGAAAGCGGTTTGCATGCTTTCCTTATTCTCTCGCGCCATCGGCTCTAGATCGAGCGTTTCAACGCGCGGGCGATCTAGCGCCAGACAGATGAGCCCTCTGCCATGGGTTGCCATAAAGTTGACCGCATCGGGCGTTGCCATTTGAGCGGGGATGATAAGATCGCCCTCGTTCTCGCGCTCTTCATCATCGACCAGAATGTACATTCGGCCATTGCGAGCCTCGTTGATGATTTCCTCAATTCCCACAAGGGCAGGGCGATCATCATTGGTATCCAAAAACCGCTCAAGCTTGCTGAGTGTTTCTGCGGTTGGGTTCCAGCTGTCCTCGGCGCAATCGCGCAAAGTGTTGGCGTGTAGGCCAGCCGCGCGGGCTAGCCCGCCCTTGGTGATGCCGCCATTGGCGATTAGGGTGCGGACTCGTTGTAATGTGCTCATGGATGCTCATTGGCACATTGAAATGTGATTTGCAAATAGTGGCGATCACATTGCTGTGGAGCGTGATTATGCTTTGGCGCGGGTTTGCATGAAAAATGGTGGACCCTGTTGGGTTCGAACCAACGACATCCTGATTAAGAGTCAGGCGCTCTACCAACTGAGCTAAGGGTCCAGCCTTTGCCAGCAACGCTGAAAAAAGCTTGGCGCAGTGCAGTGTAAGGACACGGCGCTGAAGCGTCATATAGCGCGGCCTTGCACAATAACAAGACGCTGCGGTTGCCAGCGCAGGCTTAGCGCAATCCGCCTTGTCGCGGGGCTAAGCGGTTCCATCTGTGGATCATCATCAAGACGCCTATACAGACCATATTTGTGAGCATGGACGAGCCGCCATGGCTAACAAAGGGCAGTGGGATGCCAACGACAGGAGCGAGCCCCATAACCATCATCAAATTGACCGCGACATAGAAGAAGATGGTCGCTGTCATTCCCGATGCGAGCAATTTGGCGAAGCGGTTTTGCGCTCGGGCGGCCACGCTCAGCCCCCAGCCTAGGATTATCGCAAAGATACCGATGATCACGATCCCGCCCATAAAGCCCCATTCCTCCGCCATGGTGGCAAAGACAAAATCTGTATGAGGTTCGGGCAGGTAGTTGAGGTGGCTTTGCGAGCCCTCGTTAAATCCTTTGCCCGTTAGCCCGCCAGAACCGATTGCGATTTTGGACTGAGTGATGTGATAGCCTGCTCCTAACGGATCAGACTCAGGATCAAGGAAGGTCGTGACGCGGCGCTGCTGATAGGGTTGCAGCGCGAAGAAATAGGCGAGCGGAATTGCGGCTGCGACAGCTGCGCCTGCACCGATAAACCAGCGCAAGGGCGAGCCAGCAAGGAAGATCACAATCGTGCCGCCAAAGGCAATCGCCAGCGATGTGCCCAGATCAGGCTGCATCAAAACCAAAGCCATAGGGGCAGCGATCATCACCCCAGAAGGCACAATAGAGCGCCAACTTGATAAAAGCCCAATCGGAAGCTCGCTGTAGAATTTAGCGAGAACCAGCACGACCGCCGGCTTCATCAATTCGGACGGCTGCAATTGCATAAAGCCCAGATTGAGCCAGCGCTGGCTGCCGCCATTGATCTGCCCCATCAGCTCAACCAGCAAAAGCATGGCGAGTATTGCGAGATAGCCGGGATAGGCCATGAACGACAAGAACTCGCGTGAGAAACGCGACAGGACCAATGCCATCACGAGAAATATGGAAAACCGCAAGCTATGCGATGATGCGTAGGGATCCCAGCTCCCACCGGCAGCGCTAAACAGAATGAGCGCGCCAAAGCCCACCAGAATGAACAGCGGAACCAGCATACGCCAAGGCTGCGAAGCTATGGGGGAGGGGACGATACTCATCGAGCTGGCTTACCTGACGCGGCTTATCTTGGCCTAGATGTGGCTGGGGTTGTGGCTGTTGAAGTGTTAGCGGGTGTGGTCGAAGGCGCTGAGGCTGAGGCGCCGGTTCCTGAACCTGAAGCAGGTGTCGAGTTGGGCGTCGAAGTCGAGCTTGTCGCAGGCGGCGAGGCTGGGTTGCTCTCCAGCGTCGCAGAGCTGGTTATAGCGCGCGGCACGATTGTTTGATCGGCATTGTCCTCGCTTTGCTGCGCGGCGACGCGGGCCTCGGCATCAACACGATCAAATATTTCCTCCGTTCGAGCAGGCACAGGCACAACGACTTCGCCAGCAGCCTCTGCAAATGCAGCATAGCTTTTGGCGAGCCTTTGCTGGGCTGTGCCGCCCCAGCGGCGCTCCATCGCTCGCAGCCTTTGTAGGCCTTTTGCCGGATCGAACAGAAAGGTCACGACATCGCGCGCGATTGGATAGGCAGAGCCTGACCCCCCGCCATGCTCAATCACTACCGCGCCTGCATATTTGGGCTTATCGAAGGGGGCAAAGAAGGTGAAAAGCCCGTGGTCGCGAAACTTCCATGGCCCTGTCCGGCCATCAGATTTGGTCAGGCCCACCACTTGTGCAGTGCCGGTCTTGCCAGCCATTTTGATGCCGGAGACAGGCAAGCGAGCGCGCCGAGCAGTGCCTGCTCCGTTCACCACATCGCTCATCGCTTGGCGGACGTGATTGACATGCTCATCGGGGAAATCGACTTGCTCAAACCCTTGCGGCGGCGTGTCCATGGTGAGACGCGGCATCACTCTGCGACCAGTGGCGAGGCGAGCAGAGCTGATCGCCAATTGCAGCGGATTGGCGAGCATATAGCCCTGGCCAATTGTGGCATTCACAGTGTCAGCAGCAAACCAAGGCTCGCTAAACTTGCCGACCTTCCATTCAGGATCAGGGACGGTGCCATAAAATTGGCTAGTCACGGGCAGGGGGAACTCTTGCCCCAAGCCGCAGCGCCTGTTCATTTCGGCAATCGGGTCCATCCCTACTCTTTGTGCAAGAGCATAGAAATACACGTCACAACTTTGCGCAATCGCCCTATTCATGTTCACATTGCCATGGCCCCGCCTTGCGTGGCAGCGGAAAAAGCGGTCACCAACGCGCAATCCCCCGCCGCAAAAGACCGTTTCCTCTGGGTCAACGCCTTCGCGCAGAAGTGCCATGGAAACCATAGGTTTTACGGTCGAGGCAGGCGGGTAAAGACCCTTCAAGACCTTATTGCGCAAGGGCACGCGCTCATCCTCGCGCAGCATGGCATATTCGATCCGGCCAATGCCGGAAGAGAAACTGTTGGGATCAAAGCTGGGCATCGATGCCATGCAAAGCAGATCGCCCGTCTCGCAATCCATCACGACAACCGAGCCGCTCTCAAGCCCAATCCGCCGGGCTGCGTAATCTTGTAAGGGGCCATCAATCGTAAGCGAGATCGGCTTGCCGGGGATATCATCGCGCGTTTCAAGAGCACGAACCACTCTGCCAGATGCGGTAACCTCGACGCGCCGCGCACCAGCCTCGCCGCGCAATTCGGTTTCAAACTGCTTCTCGAGCCCGTCTTTGCCGATTTTGAAGCCTGGAGTGACGAGCAGCGGGTTGCGGTCCAGCTCATATTCCTCAGCATTGGCAGGACCAAGATAGCCGAGGAGATGACCGACTGACGAGCCAGTGGGATAATCGCGCGAGAAGCCGCGTTGCGGAACAACGCCGGGCAAATCGGGGAGGCGCACGCTCAGCGCTGCAAATTGTTCGTAATCGAGGCCAGAGGCGACCTCGATGGGCTGGAAGCTGGGCGATTCTGCAACGCGTTTGCTGATATCGGCGAGGCTCGCCTCATCAATCCGCAATATCTCGCCCAGCTGAGCGATTGTGGCGTCGATATCGTCGATCCGCTCAGGAATGACATCGACCCGAAAGTCGGACTTATTGAGTGCCAAGGAGGATTGATTGCGATCCAAAATCCACCCTCGGCGTGGTGGGATGAGCGAAAGATTGACGCGGTTGCTCTCTGATTCGAGCGTGTAGCGCTCGTTTTCCGCGATGGCGATATAGCCCATGCGGGCAGCCAAAATCATACCAAGCCCGCCCATGCCTGCCCCAATCGCAAAGCTGCGGCGCGAGAAGGTTTCTTCCAGCTTTGCGGCGCTGACCAGCTTGTTGAGGGGGATGGATTTGCTCATTGCCAGTCTCTCTAGCAGATTTCTTCTCTAGCAGTCTCTACAGTAAACGAGTGCCGATCAAATTCTGCGCCACCGCGTCAGCCGCAACCGGTCAAGCTTGGCCGCTATTCGAGCTGCGACCGGAAATAGCAATATGGCAAACACGATTTGCGGCCCCATCGACAGGATCGTTGGTATCGAAATTTTGGCGCCCGAAATAAGACACCCCACGACAGCATAGGCTGCAAAAATGAGACTGGCGGTGAACCAATCTTGCAAAAATGTGCGCCACGGCAGCCGAACATCGATCATCTCGATTGCCAACATCGCCAGCGACCACAAAAGGATTGCGCTGCCAAAGG
The DNA here is from genome assembly GCA_964613105.1 of uncultured Porphyrobacter sp. Classification (GTDB taxonomy): domain Bacteria; phylum Pseudomonadota; class Alphaproteobacteria; order Sphingomonadales; family Sphingomonadaceae; genus Erythrobacter. Next base: position 9,506 of record CAZTFZ010000025.1, read on the forward strand.
GCTGCCCGCTCCACAAATCGTCAAAGGCGCCAAGAGGAAATCCAGCCCATACGGGCAATAGACCCGGCCTAACGAGCCGCCAGGCGATGAACATCATAAGACCAAGCGGCGGCGCATAAGGAATTGCGGCCGTGATCACGAATTGGGGCAGCAAAGACGCGATCAAAATTGATAGCGTCGGGATGGTATAGGCTATGATCGCAGAATGCTTGCGGTCAATCAGTGGCGCATCTGTGGGCCGCCTTTGCCTAGCTGTTAGGCCCTGTCTCATGGATTTGATTGAGCATCCGAAGCAGCGCCGTCGCCCAAGGCTTCTTCTGCCGGCGTGGCGGCGCTTTCGACAATCTCTGGTTCGAAAATTGGCAAGACAGAGACAAAATCTGTTGCGGCAGGGTCGCTGACGACCCGTGCATCTGCGCCATCATCCGAAACCTCGGTTACAATTGCGACCGCCATGCCCGGCTGATAAAAGCCGCCAGAGCCGCTCGTGACGAACAAATCCCCTTCTTCAAGCGGGTTTATGCCAAGGTTGATAAGGCGAATGCGAACCATTCCGTCGCCGCGGCCTTGCGCAAAGGCGACCACATTATCGCTGGCCCTGCGTACTGGCAGGATGCTTTCGCTATCTGTCAGCAACAACACACGTGCGCTATCGCTGGTTGCCTCCAATATGCGGCCAATCACACCGCGAGGACTGCGCACTGGCATACCAATGGCGACGCCATCCTCTGTACCTAGGCCTAGATAGGCAAATCGCCTCGCGCTCGATGCGCTGGAGCCAATCAGCCGTCCATTGCCAATCGCATCAATCTCATTTGCGCCAAGTTCTAACAGGCTGCGCAACCGCTTGTTTTCCTGCTCGATAGCTTCTGCTTCTGCTAGCCGAATGCGGGCAATCTCAACCTCGCGCTTGAGGTCGGCATTTTGTGAGCCTGCATCAAGGTAGCCGACGATGGTCGCGAACAGCGTGTTGCTTTGAGTGCGGGCAACGGCAACCGCCTCGCCAGCGGGAGAGACCGTATCGCGGGCTTCGCCCCTAACGCCAGAAAAGATTGCTGGCTGCCATAGGGAAATGATGATGAGTACAGCGCCGATCAAAGCGCCTGCGCCAGCAAGTATATACCCTAGGAAGAGGCCATACTGGTCTTTGCGAGCATTGGACGCTCGCCGATTTTTTGGTGGAGCCATAGCAGGCCCTCATCCCCTGTGCTTGTGCGACCCGTTTAAGGGGTCACAAATCATGCGGTCATCAAAACGCCGCGGTAAATCTCGTCTTCCATGGCACGCCCTGTGCCCAAAGCGACGCAAGACAATGGGTCTTCGGCGATTGTCACAGGCAGGCCGGTTTCATCGCGCAAATAGTCGTCCAAACCTTGGATCAGAGCGCCGCCGCCTGTGAGAACAATCCCTTGGTCGACAATGTCTGCTGCCAATTCTGGTGCGGTGTTTTCCAGCGCAATTCTAACGCCTTCGACAATCGCACCGATTGGCTCTGACAAGGCCTCTGCAATATGGCCTTGGTTGATGGTGATTTCCTTGGGCACACCATTGACCAAATCGCGGCCCTTAATGGTGATTGTCTCGCCAACGCCATCCTCTGGAACAGTCGCAACGCCGTAATCTTTCTTGATCCGCTCTGCCGTGGCATCGCCGATAAGAAGGTTGTGGTGACGCCTGACATAAGAAACGATGGCTTCATCCATCTTATCGCCGCCTGTCCGAACCGAAGTTGTATAAGCCAAGCCGCGCAAAGAGAGGACTGCGACCTCTGTTGTGCCGCCGCCAATATCCACGACCATCGAGCCAACAGGCTCTGTTACCGGCATATCTGCGCCAATTGCTGCTGCCATGGGTTCTAGGATCAGGAACACCTCGCGAGCGCCAGCATTGCTTGCCGCATCGCGGATCGCGCGCTTCTCAACCGAAGTCGAACCAGAAGGCACACAAATCGTGATCTCTGGATAGCGCAACAGGCCTTTGCGACCGTTCACCTTGTGAATGAAATGCTGGATCATTTTCTCAGCAATTTCGATATCCGCAATCACACCATCGCGTAAGGGCCGGATTGCCTTGATGCTGTCAGGCGTCTTGCCCATCATCATCTTGGCATCATCGCCAACCGCCTTAACGCGGTCTTGGCCGTTGATTGTTTCAATCGCGACAACCGATGGCTCATCCAGAACGATGCCTTGGTCTTGCACATAAACCAGAGTGTTGGCCGTGCCCAGATCGATCGCCATATTGGGCGAACCGAATTTGAAAAGATTGCTCCAAAAGCCCATTTAATCTGCCATTTTCTGTAATATTCTGCCGACTGGCCGAGCATTTTCACACGCGGGTTCATCGCCATTTGCAATAGATTTCGCTTCCCTTAGCGAAGGGCGAGATAAAATGCCAAAAATTTTGCACAATCCCATGGGGAAAGATGCACGCTCTGCCTCGTCATAGCGAAGGATGACGCCTAGAAACGCAATTCAAGCATGCCGACAATCCGCCGCCTTCCAGAGACCCTAGTCAACCGTATCGCCGCTGGCGAGGTTGTTGAGCGCCCTTCTGCCGCTCTTAAAGAGTTGGTGGAGAATGCGATTGATGCAGGCGCTAAGCGGATCACTGTGAAGCTGACAGATGGCGGGACAACCGCTCTTGAAGTGACCGATGATGGCTGCGGAATGGACCCTCAGCAGATGGCCTTGGCGCTGGAGCGTCATGCGACTTCGAAACTGCCCGATGAAGCGATTGAGCAGGTGGCGACTTTGGGCTTTCGCGGAGAGGCTTTGCCGAGCATTGCCAGCGTCTCTCGCTTTACCTTGGAGAGCCGCCCTCGCGATGCGAAGCAGGGCTGGCGCAAGGTGGTGGATCATGGCGCTTTGATTGAGGATGCGCCAGCAGCCTTGCCGCCGGGTACGCGCGTCAGGGTGGAGCAGATTTTCGCCAAATTGCCTGCTCGCCGTAAATTTCTTCGTACCCCGCGCAGCGAATATGCGGCCTGCCTTGATGTGGTGCGCAGATTGGCCATGGCGCGCAGCGATATTGCGATAACTTTGGAAAAGGATGGTCGCCGCACGCTTGGGCTGCAAGGCGATCAGTCCTTGGCCGATAGGGTGACGCAAATTGTGGCGCGCGAGCTGAAAGACAATGGCGTTGCAATTGCGGCGAAACGAGAGATGGAAACGGGCACAATCGCGCTCAGCGGCATTGCTGGCCTGCCGACTTACAATCGCGGCATTGCCGATCATCAATATCTCTTCGTCAATGGCCGTCCGGTGAAGGATCGCTTGCTCACTGGCGCGGTTCGCGGCGCCTATTCTGACATGCTCGCGCGTGATCGCCATGCCGTGCTCGCGCTGTTTCTAACTTTGCCTCCTGAAGAGGTGGATGTGAATGTTCACCCAGCCAAGACCGAGGTTCGGTTTCGCGATGCTGCACGGGTTCGCGGCTTTATCGTCTCAGCATTGCGAGAAGCCTTGGCGAGCGGCGACAGGCGCAGCGCTCAGGCTCCTGATGGGGCAGCGATGAACCGATGGGTTGTCGATGGGCAAGCGCCGTCCGTTCCTGAGCCTGCTGCGGCCATGCGCTCCATTTTTGCGACGCGCGATTGGAATGGCAGCGGCGGGATTGCACAGGGTGTGAGCGAGCCTAATGTGGCTGCTTATACCGGCGCTCAGCCGCCAGAAAACCTAGCTATGCCGCAGGGGCGCGCGGTGGAGGCAGGCGATGCACCAAGCGAGGCCGAGCAATTTCCGCTCGGTGTTGCTCGCGGCCAGATCGCCAACACATATATTGTTGCAGAAGCCGCCGATGGCCTCGTCTTGGTGGATCAGCACGCTGCCCATGAACGGCTCGTTTTGGAAGGCCTGAGAGCAGCGGGAGCAGCCGAGGCAACAACGCGCAGCCAAGCCTTGCTGATGCCTGATGTTATCGAACTGGAAGAGACGGCCTGCGACCGGTTAGAACAGGCAGCGCCTGCTCTTGGCGAGCTTGGTCTAGAGGTAGAGCGCTTTGGCCCCACCGCGATGTTAGTGCGAGCGATGCCTCATGGATTGGGACAGGCCAATCCGGAAAAATTGCTGCGCAATATCGATGATGACATCGTAAAGCATGGGCTGGACGCTGAAAAAGGCGCTCTTTTGCTGGGCGAAAAGCTCGATCTGGTTCTTGCGACCATGGCGTGTCACGGATCGGTGCGGGCAGGGCGGGTCTTGCGCGTTGACGAGATGAACGCTCTGCTGCGCGAGATGGAGGCAACCCCGCGTTCTGGCCAGTGCAATCATGGGCGACCCACATGGGTAAAGCTGGGCATGGACGATGTTGAAAAACTGTTCGGGAGGCATTGAGTCATGCGCTGGCTGGGTATCGCAGGTTTGGCGCTGATTATCGCGGGCTGCGGTGCACAAAATGCGGATGAGGACGGACAAGTCGATCCAGTGACCGCTACTCAATTGGAGCTGCAAGTCATTGGCTTTCCCGATATGGAGAAACATGACATTTACGGCTTTGGCTGCGGTTTCGCGCCAGTTGATGAAACGGGCGCAAGCGGGATTGGGTCTGTCGCAGTGTTGTTGTCTGATCGCGGTTTCATCAAATTGGATGGCGAGATCGTTGCGTTTGTTCCTCAGCCTAGCGCAGAGAAAAGTGCGGCGGGCATACCCACTGCATATAGCAGCGAAGGCTACGCGCTTAGTTTTGACCTGACTGAACCCAGCAATACGGGCCAAGGCCAAGAAAGCTCAGGTTTTTCGGCCCAGATTACCATTCGCGATGGCTTGGATAGCGCTGTCTTTGAAGCGCAAGGCTATGCTCAATGCGGAGCGTGAGAAGAACGCCAATCAGACGTTGAATTTAAACAGCATGATGTCGCCATCTTGCACGTCGTAATCCTTGCCCTCTTGGCGCATTTTGCCGGCTTCCTTTGCGCCCGCTTCGCCGTTCAATTCAATGTAGTCATTGTAAGCGATGGTCTCGGCGCGGATAAAGCCTTTTTCAAAATCGGTATGGATTTCGCCAGCGGCTTGCGGCGCCTTAGCGCCCGATGGAAATGTCCATGCGCGCGATTCCTTAGGCCCCGCGGTGAAGAATGTTTGCAAGCCGAGCAGCGTATAACCTGCATTGATAACGCGGGTTAGCCCGCTTTCGCTAAGGCCAAGCTCGCCCAGATATTCAGCGCTTTCTTCGGCGTCCATCGCGACCAATTCTGCCTCAATAGCGGCAGAGACAACCACCGCTTGCGCCCCTTCCTCTGCGGCTTTTGCAAAGACTTGGGCCGACAGATCATTGCCTGTGGCCGCATCTTCTTCTGCGACATTGCACACGTAAAGCACAGGCTTTGCCGTCAGCAATTGCGCTTGCTCAAACAAGCGTTCTTCTTCGTCATCCTTTGGCTCTGTTAGGCGAGCAGGCTTGCCCTCTTGCAGCAAATCGAGCGCTTGACCCAATACAGAAGCGAGCGCTTTTGCTTCCTTGTCGCCGCTGGTCGCGCGGCGCTTTGCATTTTCGACGCGTTTTTCGAGGCTTTCTAGGTCGGATAAGAGCAGCTCTGTTTCGACCACCATAGCATCGGCCAAAGGGTCAACCTTATTGGCGACGTGTTGAATATCGTCATCTTCAAAGCAGCGAAGCACATGGACGACCGCGTCCACCTCGCGGATGTTGCCGAGGAACTGATTGCCCAGACCCTCGCCTTGGCTAGCGCCTTTGACAAGGCCGGCGATATCCACAAAAGCGAGCTGGGTGGGGATGACCTTTGCGCTGTCGGCAATAGCGGCGATTTTGTCTAGCCGCGGATCGGGCACAGAAACCTGCCCGACATTTGGCTCAATCGTGCAAAAAGGGTAGTTTGCAGCCTGAGCCGCCTGCGTCTCGGTCAGGGCGTTAAAAAGGGTCGACTTGCCGACATTAGGCAGGCCAACGATCCCACAGCGAAATCCCATTATTCAATCCTTGATTTTGCCATCAACTCGCCAAGGCGGAAAGCGACGATTTCGGCCACCCCAAAACAGGCAAATTTCATTCCCAGCAGGGTCACAAAGTCTCGCTTCGCGCCAACCCCAACTTTCGTCTTTGGGCATGGTGATGAAATTAAGCCCCGCCTCTTTGAGGTTTGCAACGGTCTGGTCAAGCTCTTCCGTCTCAAAATAGACGATTGTGCTCGGGCTAATTTGCTTCTCGGCGCGATGAAGAGAAAATGTTTCTCCGCTTGGCGTTTCAAAGCGGGCATAGCGCGGAGGTGCATCGACAATCAGCTTTAACCCAAGTTTGCTGTAAAACTCAGTGGATCGAGCGTAATCGGTGCAGCCAACAGTTACTTGGTTTAGCCGCATCAGCGCAAATGCACCCCTTTAATCCATGG
>CAZTFZ010000026.1:0-13857 GCA_964613105.1 uncultured Porphyrobacter sp.
CCAAGCCAGAAGACGCATGACCAGAAGGCGCAACATCCGGCTTTTCAGCCAGCAATGCGCCTGCATCCTCTCGCAAGAGCCATTGGCCGGGCATAGGACCGCGCGCACGGAACAGCTCTGCGTGCCAAACAGCTTGGCCGGGGGCCTGCGCATCCCACGCATAAGGCAGCGAGGGGCTGGCCTTCGCATCCCACCGCATCCGCGCTGATGACAGCGCCCGCTCCCCATCCAAACGAATAAGATAGAGCGGCACCTTGTGACGCTGAGCGGCCAAAGTCAGACGGCGCGAAGCGGTGAAGTCGAGGCTGCGCGGATTGCCAGCCACCTCGCCAATCACAAAGCCCACTTCGCGGCAACGGACCCCCTCTTCCAAAGCGAACAAAGCATCCTTGCATGTCTTAGCGCGCACATAGATCAGCCTGCGCTGCAATTCTGGCGGCAGACCAGCGCGAAAGGGCACGCCATTGAGCCGAGCGGCGGCCTGTGTTTGCACCCATAGGACCGCGCGATGATCGGCCACTTGAAGCATCTCTTGAGGAGAGGCTTTGCCTTCTGCACAGCCACCTCCACTACGCCAATCATCCAGCGCCAGCGCCAAGGCAGCGGCCACCCCGCCCGCCTCATTACCAGCGGCGAAAATCTCGCTCTGACAAGGCGCGCCAGCAGGGCCAGCCGACAGGCCCGGACGCCAGCGTGTATTGCCCTGGGCAGCCAAAGAAGCGGCACTGCAAAGCGCATCATCCAGCTCGACATGCGGAGGAAAGGATTGGGCGGAACGACTCATATGTTCCGCTTATGTTCCACATCGCGGAAAAGCGCAAGTGGCTAAGCGATAAGCCAGCAACGCCGCTTCAAAACCGCCTATTTAGTCGCTCATTCAGCCACCAAGAACATCGGGAAACAGGCCCGTCACCAGAATGACAGCCACTGCAATCGGGCACACCCAAGCGATCAAAAAGCGCCATAGCCCCAGCCAAAAGCCGCTCAGCTTGGTGACTTCCCTCACCAGATTTTGGTCAGCGCGCCAGCCCACAAAGATCGCGGTTAGCAAAGCGCCGATTGGCAGCATAACCTTGCCCGTAAAGCCATCGACCGTGTCGAGAATATCGGTCTCTGCAAAGATTGACCAAAAGCCCAAAAGCCGCACATCGGACCAGACATTATAGCCCAGCAAACATGCGAAACCGATCAGAAATGCTGCGCCGCCAAGGATAGAGGTGGACTTAGCCCGGCTCCATCCCATCTCGCTCATGCCCCAAGCAACTGGTGCCTCTAGCAGCGAGATCGAGCTTGTGACCGCAGCCACCAAGATCAGTACGAAAAAGAGCAGCCCAATCAAAGCGCCCGCAGGCATGGTCTGAAAAGCAAAGGGCAATGTTTGGAACACCAAAGTCGGCCCTGCTGCAGGGTCAAGGCCCACTGCGAACACAATCGGAAAGATCATCAAGCCTGCGATAAGCGCCACGGCTGTGTCAGCAAAAGCGATTGTCACCGATGTCGGCCCCAAGCCCGCTGGCCCCTTAATATAAGAACCATAGGTGATCAGCGCAGCCACGCCCAATGATAGCGAAAACAGCGCTTGCCCCAGCGCCGTATTCATAACTTGCGGTGTCAGCTTGGACCAATCGGGCGTAAACAAGAACGCCAGCGCCTCGCCCATATTGCCAACAAAAGCTCCGTAAATCGTAATCCCGATGAGCAGCGCAAAAAACATCGGCATCAGCACCGTCGCCGCTTTTTCAATACCAGAGCCAATGCCGCGAACCACGATCGCGATGGTCACGCCCATAAAGATCAGATGCATCGACAAAAGCAGCCATGGATTGGCGAACAGCCCGCCCATCCGGCCTTGGATCGCTTCTTGGCTCTCGCCCACCAACGCTCCGCGCAAAGGGTCGCCCGACATAATCGCGCCGACAAAATCAGCGCCCATAACGCCGACATAATAGAGCACCCAGCCAGCGACGACCGAATAGAAAGACAGGATCAGGAAAGACGCCAGAACGCCGACCGCGCCAAAGCCCGACCAAAGCGTTGAAACATTCGATTTTTGCGCCACTTTTCGGATCGAGCCGACAGCGCCATCTTGCCCGACCTTACCGACGAAAATCTCGGAAATTACCAGCGGCAATCCCAATAGGAACACGCAGCCAATATAGAATAAGACGAAGGCACCGCCGCCATTCTCACCAGCCAACGTAGGGAAACGCCAGACGTTGCCCAAACCAACGGCAGCGCCAACAGCGGCCAGAATAAATGCCGTTCGCGAGGACCAACCTTCACGCGACTTGGAAACTGTAGCACCCGCCATATTTGAAAAATCCCTTTGCGCGCGCCTTTAAGCGCAATCTTTGCACAAGGCGGTCCATGCAACGAAATTGCGGCTGCGTAAACGCCAAAGCTTTGCCTTATCCTCGCAGCATCGCTAAGGCAGCGTCTATGTCGACCACATTCCAACTCGATACGAGCACCAGCCGCGCAACCCCTACGCCCAAGCCTAGAAAGCGCCTAACGGTTCCCAAGATCCGCGATCACAAGCAGGATGGCAAAACCAAAGAACCACTGGTTATGCTAACCGCTTATACAGCCCGCCAAGCGCAATTGCTGGATACCCATTGCGACATATTGCTTGTTGGCGATTCCTTGGGTCAGGTGATCTACGGCCTCGACAGCACCTTGCCCGTAACCGTCGATATGATGGTCAATCACGGCGCAGCTGTGGTGCGCGGCAGTTATCACAGCCTTGTGGTGGTGGACATGCCCTTTGGCGCCTATGAAGCCTCACCCGAAACAGCCTTTGAAGTGGCGGCCCACATCATGGCCGAGACAGGCGCCGCTGCGGTTAAGCTAGAAGGCGGCGAGGCTATGGCCGAAACGGTCGCATTCCTGACCCAGCGCGGCATCCCTGTGATGGGCCATGTTGGGCTGACCCCGCAAGCGGTCAATGTGCTGGGCGGATATGCAGCGCGCGGGCGCAGCCAGGCTGAACATGCCAAAATCATTGCCGATGGTGAGGCTCTGCAAGAAGCAGGCGCATTTGCGGTTGTGGCAGAAGGCGTTATCGAACCGATTGCCATCGCTCTCACCCAGTCGCTTGAGATACCCGTAATCGGGATCGGAGCCTCGGCTGAATGCGACGGGCAAGTGCTGGTAACAGAAGACATGCTTGGCATGTTTGAACGTGTGCCGCGTTTCGTCAAACGCTATGAGGATATTGCCGGCATCATCGACAAGACGGTCGCCCAATATGCAGAGGAAGTGCGCTCGCGCAGCTTCCCGACAGCTGATCAAACCTATCAACCCAAAAAACCAGCCACCAAATAGGCACTAGCGATCATGCAAGATTTGATGCGCTATTACGGCTTTTCGCTGGCTTTCACCGCTATCTGCTTTGCCCTTGCCGGATGGTATGGGTGGAGCAGCACAGGATCTATCTCCGCGACGCTTTCCATCCTTTGGATTGTCATTGTCTTGTCCATCCTTGAGGTTTCGCTGAGCTTTGACAATGCGGTCGTCAACGCGACTGTGCTGCGCGATATGGACCCGGTTTGGCAGCAGCGGTTTTTGACCATCGGCATTCTGATCGCAGTGTTCGGCATGCGGATTGTCTTTCCCATCGCCATCGTTGCTATTGCCGCAGGGCTTGGCCCGTTGGAGGCTATCGACCTCTCTTTAAATGATCCTGTACGCTATGAGGAAATCGTCTCTGGCGCGCATATTGGCATCGCCGGATTTGGCGGAGCGTTTCTTGCCATGGTTGGCCTCGACTTCTTCTTTGACGAGGAAAAAGACGTGCATTGGATCCGCTCTATCGAACAAGCCATTGGCCGCTTTAGCAGCGTGCCTGCAGTGGAGATCGGGCTAGTGCTTGTGCTGGTTTACGGTGTCTCAACGCAGCTAAGCGCTGCCGACAGCATAACCTTTCTGACCGCTGCAATCCTTGGCCTGGTGACCTATATTGCGGTCAACGCTCTCGGAACTCTGATTGAGCAACGCGAGACACGCAAAAAAGCCGCTGGCGAGATTGTTCGCTCGGGGCTTGGCGGGTTCCTATACCTAGAAGTGCTCGATGCAAGTTTCAGCTTTGACGGTGTGATTGGCGCATTTGCTTTGTCCAACAATATGGTCATCATCGCTTTGGGCCTGTCGGTGGGGGCAATGTTTGTCCGCTCCATGACGATCCATCTGGTGCGCACCGGCACTCTGGCGCAATATCGCTATCTTGAGCATGGCGCGTTTTGGGCGATCATCGTTCTGGGCGTGATTATGTTGCTATCAGCCAAGGTCCATATTCCAGAGACGATTACGGGCCTTATCGGGGCGGTTCTGATCGGCCTGTCGCTATGGTGGTCAGTCAGGCACAACAAACGCCATCCAGAAGATGCGGTGGCAGAGGCCTAAATGCTCGCCCAAACTGCAAGCCTAGCCATTCTCGGCTGCAAAATGGCTGGCTAGCGGTGCTGCCAGAAACAGCTGAAGCAAGTGGTAAAGCAGCAGCGGAGCGATCACGAAACCGGCCATTTCGGGCGCGAACATAATTGCCGCCAAAGGCGCGCCAATCGCGACGCTTTTTTGCGAGCCTGCAAATAGAAATGCGATGCGGTCTGAACGAGCATACCCTAGGCTTGCGCTCAAGGCCCAAGCCGCGCCATTGGCCGCCAGCATAAAACCTGCCGTCAGCACAAAAAACAGCGCCCATCCCAAAGGGCCAAGCATGGTGCCAATGCCCTGTTCTATCGCGCCGGAAAAAGCGACATAGACCAAAATGCCAATGACTATGCGGTCAAGCCAGATGATCTTGGCTTTGCGCTGCTGAACCCACTCAAAGGTCCAGCCCTGAACCGCTTGCCCAATCGCAAAGGGCAAGATCAGGATAAGGCCGATGCGCGCGATCACCTCACCGCCAAGCTCAGCCACTGCCCCGCCTGCAAAAGCCGCAAACAGCGGCGCTGTCACAAACACGCCGAGAATATTGATGAGCGCTGCGCCAACAATCGACAAAGCCACATTGCCGCCCGCCAGCGTGGTATAGCTGGTGGCTGATTGAATGGTCGAAGGCAGACATCCCAAAAACAGAAAGCCCAAGGCCACTCTTGGCTCTAGAAGCAATCCAGCAAGCTTAGACAGGCCAAAGCCGCCCAATGACATCACCCCGAAAACAAACAGAGCGAGCGGCAGGAAAAACCGCCAATTGGCAAATCCGCGCGCAATCTCTCCGCGCGCAATCCGCATCCCATTGACCAGAAAAAGCACAAATATCGCGGCATTGGCAAACATCTGCGCAGCCTCCCGCTGCTCTCCGACAGCCGGCACAATATTGGCAAGCACCACGGCCAGCACGAGCACCATGATCATAGGGTCAGAGAATTTTGAGAGGATCGAGCGCATAAGCGCGTAACCCATGCCCTAGCGAGCGGATCGCTGCAATGCGTTAAGCTTCTCATCCATCCGAGCGACAACCGCCTCGTCATTGCTGACTTGCTTAAGCGCAAGAATAGCGGGCGGATAAAAGGGATTGAGGCGATAGGCAGCCCAAGCAAATTCGCGCGCCTCATCCTTCTTGTCGAGCCTTGCAGCAGCAACGCTGCGCAAAGCCAACAGATCGGGCGCTCTCACGCCGCCTTGCGCCATGGCGGCATCAAGCATCTGCGCAGCCTTCGCCCAATCGCCGCGCTGCGCCAAAACGCGCGCATACAAATTGGCAGCTTGGGCAGAACGCGCTCCGCTCGCCAGAAAATCACGCAAAACCTCATCCGCCAAAAGCTGGTCATTCGCCGAAACATGGGCCGCCATTTGTCGCAAAGTTAGCGGCCAAGTGCGGCGTATTTTGGCGGCATTTCGGTAAGCATCGAGCGCGCCCGCCTCGTCCCCGCCAGCAAGCCGAGCATCGCCCAAAAGGCTAAACGCATCGCCGGAGCCAGGAAACTCTGCGGCGAAATTGCGCGCTCTTTCAACCGCCTCAGATGTTCGACCCGGCCGAAGATAAGCGCGAACCAAATCGCGCGTGCCCCGCCCGTCAGTTTTAGAATTGACGGCAAAGCTATCGGCCGGAATTGAACTGGGGAGCGGGACCAAGGTCAAAGCAGAAGGAACAGCAGCCGCATCGAGCAATTCTGCCGCCTTCTCGCGCTCGTCCAAAACCTCATAAGCCCTCGCAATCAAGGTCTTGTAATAGGCCGAGGTGCGCGGCTCCATCGCTTCATCGCCGAAGCGTGCAATAAGCTCTCGCTCAGCGCCTGACTGGAACAAAGCGCGCATCAGCAAATGGCGCACAATGCGGTTATCGGGCTGGCGTTTGTACAGGCGATCAAGGTTCTGAGCAGCGCTTGCGAAATTCGATGCTTCCATATCGAGCACGCTCGCGAGCAATTGCGCTGCGGGCAGCTCTTGCTCCTCAGCGGGAGCCGCCAAAAGCAATGTCCGCGCAAGATCAAGCTTGCCCGCGCGCGCAGCAATGACCGATTGGAGATAATGGATACGCGGCGCTTTTGGCGCAATTTTTGCCGTTCTGCGAATGACCTCCAAGGCCTCACCCACTCGGCCCACTTCGCCCAAAGTCGCCGCATAATCAGTAAGCAGGCTTAGGTCTTCTGGGCGAGCCTCAAGGGCTTGCTCAAACAATGCGAGACTGGGCACTTTGCCCGCTGCATCGCGCGTCAATTGCGCTTTGAAATGCAGGACAGCAGGGTCTTTATTGTCCAGTTCCATCGCATAATCTGCCGCCTCAATGGCTTGCAAATGTTCGCCGCCACGATAGCGCAGACGACCAATATCCACCCATAGAGACGCTGCATCAGGGGTCGATTTTAGCGCATTATCAAACGCAATTCCGCTTGCTGGCAGATTGCCTTCGCGCAGTTCAAGCCGCCCCAGAAGTTGAAAGCCATAGCCCGCCGTTTCAGAGGAAAATTCGCCCTTACCAAGCCAGCGCCTCGCTTTCGCTAAATCGCCTTGCAGCAGCGCTGCTTCACCAAGGAAAGCTGCGAGATCAGCCTGACTGGAACCATCGCTGAGCATGGCTCTAAGGATCGCTTCTGCATCGACACCGTCGCCGCGCTGCAATTGCGCTCGCGCAGCATCAAGCGGCTGCGCATTAGCATTGATCGAGGGTGCATCATCGCCGCAAGCTGAAACAAGCAAAGCAACACATGCGCCAAGGCACAGCCTTAACCGCATTTTGGGCCGCGTTTTGGGCCAGACCGGAAAAGCGCTTGGTTTCAATCAATCTTCAATCGATTAGGCCTGAAGCTCATATTGCTTCAGCAAATCATACAGAGTTGGCCTGCTGATACCCAGCAATTTGGCCGTGCTAGAGATATTGCCTTCGCTGCGAGCCAAGGCCTGCCTGATCATCTTGCGGTCCGCTTGCTCGCGTGCGCTTTTGAGGTTCAGCGCAGTATCAACGCCCTCATCCGACTTTTCAGCCAGATCAAGATCTTCGGCAGAGACTAGCTTGCCATCGGCCATAATGACCGCTCGCTTCACGCGGTTTTCCAGCTCGCGAACATTGCCCGGCCATTGCCAGCTATCAATCGCTGCCAAACCGTCAGGTGCAAAGCCTTTGACCTTGGGATTCATCTCTTCGGCAAAGCGAGTGAGGAACGCCTTGGCGAGCAAAATGGCATCACCAGCGCGCTCTGACAAAGGCGGAATATTGACGACGATCTCAGCCAGTCTGTAAAACAGATCCTCGCGGAACGCCGCTTCGCCAATCATCGCTTCCAGGTCTTGGTGGGTGGCGCAGACAATGCGAGTGTCGACCTCAATCGGTTTGCGACCGCCGATCCTCTCGATCACGCGTTCCTGCAAAAAGCGCAGCAATTTGACCTGCAATGGCAGCGGAATATCCCCCACCTCATCCAAGAACAATGTGCCTCCATTGGCCATCTCAATCTTGCCTTCGGTGGTCTTTACAGCGCCTGTAAACGCGCCTTTCTCATGGCCGAACAATTCGCTTTCGAGAAGGTTTTCAGGGATCGCCGCGCAATTGATCGCGATAAAGCCCTTGTCGCGCCGGTCGCTCGCCTCGTGCAAACCGCGAGCGAGCAATTCCTTACCCGTTCCGCTAGCACCCAACAGCATGACAGAGGCGGTTGTGTTGGCCACACGCTCAATCGTGCGAGCGACCTTCGCCATTTCGGGCGCAGCGGTAATGAGATTGCCAAGCACGGTCTGATCTTCATCGACTTGATCGGCAAGGCGGCGGTTCTCAGCCTCGATCTTGTGCAAACGAAAGGCCCGTCCGACAATCAGTCCCAATGCCTCAATATCAACCGGCTTTTGATAGAAATCATAAGCGCCCAGCTCAATCGCCTTCAATGCGCTTTCACGAGCGCCATGACCCGATGCGACGATGACCTTGGTATCAGGCTTGATCGACATAATTGCGTTGAGCACGGCAAAACCCTCACTCGTGCCATCAGGATCAGGCGGCAGGCCAAGGTCAAGCGTCACCACTGCCGGGGCTTCTGCCCTAAGGGCGGTCAAGGCCGCCTCGCGGTCGCCTGCGATAATGACGTCGAAATCGTCATAGGCCCATTTGAGCTGCGCTTGCAGACCCTCATCATCCTCAACGATTAGCAATTTTGGCTTTTCGCTCGACATTATACGGCCTCGTTCTGATAAGATTTTGCGGGTTGGGTAAGGAGTTCTGTTTCAAGGTTCGTTGCTTCTGAATCTGGCAACTGTCCGCGCGTTTCCAGCAGTTCAGCGGTCGATTTGAGCGGCAGACTGACTTCAAAGCGGCTGCCCAGCCCTTCGCGCGATTCAACCGTCAAACGGCCCCCCATCGCGCGCACCATGGTCCGCGCTTCATAAGCGCCAATGCCAAAGCCACCTTCTTTTGAAGAGCTAAACGGCTTGAACAATTCATTGCGCACAAAGGCCGCGCTCATTCCGCTACCGCTGTCACAAATGGCGAACACGCCGCGCACACCATCGGTGCGAATGTCGAGCTGAACTTCCTCGTCATCTTCGCTGGCATCAATGGCGTTTTGGATGAGGTGAGCGAGCGCTTGCTCCAAAGCTTCTTTATCGCCGATCACCACGCATGGGCCATTGCCCGCACGGTTCAATGTATGCACCTTGGCAAACCGGTTCAGCAGTTCCTGCGCTAGCTCCACCAAGTCGATTTCTTCTGGCTTGACCGATGGTTTCGCTTGATAGCGTCCGAGACGGGTGAGCATGGAATTGAGCTTGTCGGCGCTGTTGCGAACCGTCACCAGCATATCCTTGCGGAACTCTGGGTTTTCAGAGTGCTTTTCGGCGTTGCGCAGCAAGAGCGACATTTGGCTCGACAGATTTTTGATATCGTGCATCACAAAAGCCATGCGGCGATTAAACTCGTCAAATTGGCTCGCTTGACCAAGCGCCACTTGCCCAGCCTGCTCCGCCAAATAGCTGGCAACTTGTTGGCCTGCGACACTCAAGAGATCAAAGTCCTCCCAATCGAGCGAGCGCGGCACAATTGGCTTGGCAAGCACCACTATGCCGATCAATCGACCATGGTGGAGCAAGGGCACTGCCGCCCACAATCGCTCATCTTCTGAGAGCCATTCTGGCAGGTTTTCGCACTCGCCATGATGGCAGACGCCGCGGCGCACTTCATCAAAGTCGATGATCAATTGCTCGGTTTCCAATATCCGCACCAATTCTTGCGGGGCGGCCTCAGCCGGCACAGGAGCCTCACGCCATTGCCAGCGTGATCCAAGCACCATCACCCCGTCCTCGTCCCGCAGCAGCAAGATACCAGCCTGACAACCAGTAATATCCGCGAGCGATTTAATCGCGCGATCATGCAGGCTAGACCCGCCTTGCAGCTGCCGCCCAATCGTATGAGTGAAACGGATCCACTCATTGCGGTAATCGTATCGGTGCTTGAACAAATGCTTGAGCGCTTTGACCCTAAGCCAGCGCCGCAGACGCTCCGACGGCAACCAGATAAGCGCCATAGCTGCCCCGGTGAGCAGAAAACCAACTTGGATTATCCGCCCCAGATCGCCGGAGAATTGCGCTGCAATCTCGGAAACGAAAACAATGCCAGCCAGATAAATCGCAATCAAACCAAGCGAGAGCGATTGAAATGCGACCGCCCGCGAAGGCATGAATTTGAGCCCAGCAGAGGCTCGTCCAAAGCCAATTGCCAAGCAAATTGCGAAAATCACTGTGACCAGCGCGCCGACAACATCGAGTTCGTCTGCGCCTTGTCCTGCAAGGTAGGTCACAAAATTGTGATTGAGTGCCCAGCCCCAAAACAAAGCCAAGGCCACGGTCGTCCAATTTAAGAGGCGCCGCGATGTGCTGGCTGCACCCGAATACAGATTATGGACCAGCACCAATGCGCCAACCGCCACAAGAACGCGGAAAATGGCCGAGGTTCCAAGGACCATACTAACCGATCCAGGATCAAGCGTTGCAGTGGAGCGCAGCAATAGCAGCGGCAGTTGCAGCACTTCTACAAAGGCCAGCACAAGCAATACTGGGCGCACCAGCCTTACACTCGCATCGCGTCCATCATTGCCAAACAAGCGCATAAGCATGAACAGCCATGCAAGATTGCTGACGATGCCAATGACCGCAACGCCAGTATGCAACTGGCCCAATGACGCCTTGGCAAGGCACCAAATGCCGCTCAGCGTAAGAGCCACAATAGCCGCTACCCGGTCGGTGCGTTCGCGGGCGCCTTCACGTAGGATCCAAATCGCCGCAAGCATGCAAGCGATGGACCCCGCCCCGTAAGCGAAGAACAAGATCACATCGGCTAGCATAGTGCTAGCGAGCCCCTTCAGACCAAAGGACAACCCGAATGGTCTGAAGCATGATCAATAGATCGAGAAATGTAGAATAGTTCTTGGCGTAATAGAGATCATATTCGAGCTTGTGGCGCGAATCCTCCATCGAGGCGCCATAAGGGTAGTTGATCTGCGCCCAGCCTGTAATGCCAGGTTTCACCATGTGGCGTTCCTCATAATAAGGAAGGTCGCGGTCCAATTCTTCGACAAATTGCGGGCGTTCGGGGCGCGGGCCAACAAAGCTCATCTCGCCGTTCATGACATTCCAAAGCTGCGGCAACTCATCAATCCGAACAAGCCGAATGAACTTGCCGATACGCGTCACGCGCGGATCGTTCTTCTGGGCAAATTGGGCTCCGTCTTTTTCGGCATCATTGCGCATTGAACGCAGTTTCAGCACATCAAATTTTGCCCCGAACAAGCCAACACGGGTCTGCCGGAAAATGGCTGGACCCGGGCTTTCCAGCTTTATCAGCAGAGCAAATATAGCAATCAGCGGCCATGTGATCGCCAAGATTATGAGGCTGACAGTGACATCAAAGGCGCGCTTCACAATGCTCGAAATGGCGCGGCCCGAGGAAAAACCATCGGAGAATATCAACCAGCTTGGGTTTAGAGTGTCGAGGTCAACGCGACCCGTCTCGCGCTCAAGAAAGCTCGAAAACTCATTGACGTTGACGCCCTTGGTTTTGATCCGCAGCAAATCTTTGAGCGGCAGGGAATTGCGCCTTTCTTCCAGCGCCAACACCACCTCGCCAGCATCGCGCCGTTCAACAAATTGGCCCAAATCAGCGATAGAAACGCGCGGCACGGCCTCTTCTAGCAGGGGGGGCGCATCGCCCATGTCAACAAATGCAGTGATAGCAAAGCTGCTCTCGCGCTTGCGAGAAAGCTCGTAAATGCGCTGAGCCCGCTTGCCAGCACCAAGCACCAAGACTTTGCGTTGGAACGTCGTCGTACCCAGCAAGGGCCCAAGGATCACACGGTTGAGCGACAGCAAGACAACCGCAATAACCATCGCATAGAGCAAGATTGAGCGCCAAAAAATGTCGCTAGCGATCAAGAAATTGAAGACCGAAATCGCGATCACGCTAAGGCTGACTGCCACCAGCAATCGCGCCGCTGCATAGCGGACGGAACGCAAGCTTTCCGGGGCATAGCCCCCGACAGCGATAAGCGCCGATTCCACGGTCACCGCAAACATGAACAATTCAGGAAAGCGCTGCATGAACGGCCCGGCGGAACTGCCGATCTGATTGGCGCGCAGCTGCCAAGCCGCTTCACCAGCGAACAGCAGCAACGCTAGGTCAACAAGACCAAGCAGAACCACTGCATGAGGAATATAGTGCTTAAAAAAGCGGATCATAAGAGCCCACCTAGGCCAAGTTGTTCGACCCTCCGATTAATGACTAGATATGAATTGTCGGTAAACTTTACACTTTTGTCGAATGCCTTTGCCGATAAATTTGCAGGTAGGAGCAAATCTGACCCTGCGGTAGCCGCCTGAACTGCGCCACGCTGATCTATTGAGCGAAGCTGTAAGGCGTCGCAGCTCGCTCGATCCGGTCAAAAGCCAATTGGCGGCCTGCAGGAGGCAAGGATCGTTGCAAACAGGCTGCGACGTGACAATTGCGGCAACCCGGTCCGATCTTTTCAGCATTATCGCCGCGCAAAGACTGGCCGCGCGCTTGCGCCAATGTTCCGGCCGAAGAGGCATCGAGACCCAACACCACGACAAAACGCGCACCGCCTTTTGTAATGCCTTCTAGGCCAGCGCCCTCTACTGTCCGCGCCATTGTGAACCAATTGGCTGGTCCAGCGCCTGCCCCTGCTCCATCCAAATTGACCGTCTGGCTTAGCAATTCGCCTGGCCGCTCAAAGGCGCTAGTGGCTATCCAGCGCGGGCAAGCATGGCCAGCTTCTAAAAAGCTTGCCTCGCTTGCTCCGACAAAGCGTTTTGAGAATTGCCCCGCTCGGTCGAGCCTCGCCATGAAAAACGGCAAGCCCCGCTGCCCGACACGCTGCAAAGTTGTGAGGCGATGTGCGAGTTGCTCAAAACTGACGCCAAAGCGTCGCTGCAGCACTGGCAAGTCATATCCGGTGGACTGGCATGCCCGCATAAAACGCCCGTAAGGCATGATCAGCGCGGCTGCGAAATAGCCTTCCAAATGCCGCTCGAACAAGCGCCTCGCGCCTTCATCTTCAAAGGTCGCTCCGCCTGCAAAATTGGCAATCTCAGCGCTCTTTTCGATCTGCGCCAACTGCACGGCCAATTGGAATACGCGCGACTGAGGGCTGAGCATTTCAGACAATTGCACTTGGCGCGCATGCAAATCGAGCCGGCGCAACGCATCCGGCATGACTTCACGGGGCAAAATCCGCACCGAGAGCTGGTGGCGCTCGCGCAAACGCTCTGCCAAGGCGTTCGCCACATCGCCCCGCGAGAGGCGAATTTCGTCGGACAGTTCCTCTGCTGCATGGTCCAGATCGGCAAAATGGTTGCGCCACTTTTCTATCTCGCGCCGCGATGCGGTTAGAGCATTGCGCTCTGGATCAACGCCGGGCTCTGCTTGGTCGTAAAGCCGCGCAAAGGCCGCTGCAATTTGCGGCGAGCCAGAGAGGAACTCGTCAATTTCCTCGCGGTCAATTGCAAGGTCTGCAAAGCGCTCGTCCGACAAACGCCTGACCAATCCCTCAAGCCCGCCAATCGCTGAATCCTCGCGCAGGGAACGCGGATCAAATTCAAACTCGGCCACCATTTGCATGATAACGCGCGCGGTGAGAGGCCGCTGATTGCGCTCAATCAAATTGAGATAGCTTGCCGAAATGCCAAGCCTTGTCGCCATAGAGGCCTGCGTCAAACGCTCGCGCTTGCGCAGCCGCCGGATGGCTGGGCCAGCAAATATCGCACCTTCAGTCATAGCTATTCCCTTTTCGGCTCAAGCGAGACCCGATCCCATTTTGATAAATGGGCGTGAGTGACGCCGCCAAGCACTGCCCAAGCCCATCTCATTTGTCACTAAATTTACAACTTTGCAAATAAGTTAACGCTTTGTGGGGTCTTCTT
>CAZTFZ010000026.1:13957-15728 GCA_964613105.1 uncultured Porphyrobacter sp.
TTTGTCACTAAATTTACAACTTTGCAAATAAGTTAACGCTTTGTGGGGTCTTCTTACAAAGTTTTGTGTGAATTTCTATGGCCATCTGCGCCGAGTCAGCTCTAAACATGAGCCAACGCAAACAACTGGCTCGCAGAGATCACCCCCCGCCTCACCGGCGCAAACTGATTTTTGCCAGCAGACATTAAGTTCGAAAGACAATTAGCATGACTTATCAAAACGCCATCGACAGCTTCTCCAAAACCATTGGCAGCAATGGCGAGGCATGGACCGCAATCGACCCAGAAGCAGCAGCGCGGATGAAAATCCAGAACCGCTTCCGCACTGGCCTCGACATTGCTAAATACACAGCTGGAATCATGCGCGAAGATATGGCTGCCTATGATGCAGACCCTGCCGCCTACACCCAGTCTTTGGGTTGCTGGCACGGGTTTGTCGCTCAGCAAAAGATGATCTCTATCAAGAAGCATTTTGGTTCTACCAAGCAACGTTACCTTTATTTGTCTGGCTGGATGGTTGCCGCATTGCGTAGCGAATTTGGCCCCCTGCCCGATCAATCCATGCATGAGAAAACCAGCGTTCCAGCGCTGATCGAGGAGCTTTACACCTTCTTGAAGCAAGCCGATGCCCGCGAGCTTGGCGGCCTGTTCCGCGAGCTCGACGCTGCCCGCGAAAATGGCGATGCGGTTGAAGCCAAGCGGATTGAGCACGCTATCGACAATCACGAAACGCATGTTGTTCCGATCATCGCCGACATTGATGCTGGCTTTGGCAATGCCGAGGCAACGTATCTGCTCGCTAAAAAGATGATCGAGGCGGGTGCTTGCGCGCTGCAAATCGAAAATCAGGTTTCCGACGAGAAACAATGCGGCCACCAAGACGGCAAGGTTACTGTTCCGCATGAGGACTTTAGCCAGAAAATCCGCGCAATCCGCTATGCGTTCCTCGAAATGGGCGTTGATGACGGCATCATCGTTGCCCGGACAGACTCGCTCGGCGCAGGCCTGACCAAGCAAATCGCTGTATCAAACGAGCCGGGCGACCTTGGCGACCAATATAACGCTTTTCTCGATTGCGATGAAGTTGACGCAGCCGACATTCAAAACGGCCAGGTTTTCATCAGCCGCGATGGCAAATTGCTTGCGCCTAAGCGCTTGCCGTCAAACCTGTATCAGTTCCGCGCTGGCACTGGCGAAGATCGTTGCGTGCTTGATTGCATCACGAGCTTGCAAAGCGGCGCTGACTTGCTCTGGATTGAAACGGAAAAGCCGCATGTTGAGCAGATCGCTGGCATGGTTGACCGCATTCGCGAAGTCGTTCCCAACGCCAAGCTGGTTTACAACAACTCGCCAAGCTTCAACTGGACTTTGAACTTCCGCCAGCAAGTCTTTGATGCTTGGGAGAAAGCCGGCAAAGACGTGTCAGCCTTTGACCGTGATCGCTTGATGAGCGTGGATTATGACGCGACCGAATTGGCCCAAGAAGCGGACGAAAAGATCCGCACCTTCCAGGCCGACGCAGCAAAACGCGCTGGCATTTTCCACCACTTGATCACCCTGCCAACCTATCACACAGCAGCGCTGAGCACGGACAATCTGGCCAAGCGTTATTTCGGTGAAGAAGGCATGCTGGGTTATGTCAAAACCGTCCAACGCGAAGAGATTCGCCAAGGCATCGCCTGCGTCAAGCACCAGAATATGGCTGGCAGCGACATTGGCGACGATCACAAGGATGCCTTTGCCGGGGAAGCAGCCCTGAAAGCTGGCGGCAA
>CAZTFZ010000027.1:0-15669 GCA_964613105.1 uncultured Porphyrobacter sp.
GAAACCATTGTCGTGACCGGGCGCGGGCTTGATCAAACACCCGCCGCGCCAGCCTATTCCGTGCGTGAGCTTGACTCGGAGCAGCTGGATCAATCCTCCTCGGGCCGCTTGGAGGATGTGCTCGGCGCAGTCGCTGGTTTTCAGCAATTCCGCCGTTCGGATAGCCGTTCCTCCAATCCGAGCGCGCAAGGGGCGACATTGCGGGCTTTGGGGGGCAATGCCACCAGCCGAGCATTGGTTTTGCTCGATGGCGTGCCTTT
The DNA here is from genome assembly GCA_964613105.1 of uncultured Porphyrobacter sp. GTDB lineage: Bacteria > Pseudomonadota > Alphaproteobacteria > Sphingomonadales > Sphingomonadaceae > Erythrobacter. The sequence goes on from CAZTFZ010000027.1 coordinate 261, forward strand.
GAGCGATCCCTTCTTTGGTTTCATTCCTTTCAACGCGATCCCGCCAGAGCAATTGGGCGCAGTTCGGGTAACGCGCGGCGGCGGAGCTGGCCCCTTTGGTGCAGGAGCCCTTGCGGGGGTGATAGAGCTGGAGAGCAAGGGAGCCGCCAATCTTGAGCCATTGTCAGCAAGCCTACTTGCCAATAATCGCGGTGCGACAGAAGCAAGTGCCAGCCTGTCGAGCGAATTGGGTGGCGGTTTTGGTATTGTCAGCGGACGCTGGGACAGAGGCGATGGTTTCTTTACCACTCCGGTGGATCAGCGTGTTCCTGCCACTGCGCGGGCAGCTTATGAGAGCTGGTCGATCAATCTGCGCGGCGTCGCTCCCATATCGAGCAACGTTGAACTGCAAGCGCGGGGCAGTGTCTTCGATGACCAGCGCACCTTGCGCTTTGACGGCGCGGATAGCTCTTCAAGCGGCGCTGATGCGAGCATACGCGTGGTGGGGCGTGGCGGCGGGGACGCGTGGGGCTTTGATGCTTTGGCCTATCTGCAAACCCGCAATTTCTCCAACATTGTTATCAGCTCTACCCGCTTCGTCCAAGTGCTTGACCAGCGCAACACGCCCTCAACGGGTTTGGGCGGTAAGCTGGAATTGCGGCCGCCGGTGGGGGCCGCCCATGTGCTTAGATTTGGCGCAGATTACAGGCGATCTGACGGTGAGCTTCAGGAAGATGCGTTTAGCGCCTTTTCTGGCTTGCTGCGCGAGACCCGCCGGGCAGGCGGCACCAATAGCGACCTTGGCCTGTTCATTGAGGATGATTGGAGCCTTGGCGCGCTCGTTGTGACAGGCGGCTTAAGGGCCGATTACACGCGCATTGAAGACGGTTTTTTCATCGCGCGCGCTGCGGATAACACCATCGTCACCGAAACTATCGCCGATGATCGCAAAGATTGGAGCCTGTCTTACAGGGGCGCATTGGCCTATCAATTCTCCGATGCGCTGCGTCTGCGAGCCAGCCTATATCGCGGGCTTAGATTGCCAACTTTGAACGAGCTTTATCGGCCTTTTGTGGTCTTTCCTGTCGTCACTCAGGCCAATGCTGCGCTCGAGAATGAAATCTTGCAAGGTTTCGAGCTGGGGCTTGACTGGCAGCCAGTGCCCGGCGTTGAATTGACGCTAACGGGTTTTGACAACAGCGTCGATGGCGCGATTGCCAATGTCACCGTGGCTGATAATCTGCGCGAGCGGCAGAACTTGCCAGCGATTGAGGCGCGCGGAATTGAGCTTGGTGCGCGGGTAAATCGCGGCGCATTCTCGCTTGATGCAACCGCCAATTTCACTGACGCGAAGGTTCGCGGGGAAGGCGCTTCGCTTGCACTGGATGGAAATCGCCCTTCTCAAACGCCGCGCTGGTCGGCTGCGGCAACACTCAGCTGGAAGCCAAAAGCCAATTGGCAATTGTCTGCCAGCTTGCGGCACGTCGCTGCCCAATTTGAAAGCGATCTTGAAACCGGCATTTTGCCTGCTGCAACGACCCTCGGGCTGTTTGCCCAAGCGCCAATAGTCGATAATTTTTCGCTGATCGTTAGAGCGGAGAATCTAACCGACGAAGCTATTGTTACTCGCAATTCCAATGGCGCGATCGATTTGGGTGTCCCGCGGACTGTCTGGGCAGGTGTGCGATATGGTTTTTAGGGAAGCTAGCTCTGACCAAGCAGGCCAAAAGCGTTTGATCTGTGGGCTATATCAATTCTGATTAGCCGCGTCTGCGTCGCCGCTTATCCATTTTATCCATTGTTCGGATAATATGGGCTAGCACGCTGGGATGCAGAGGCTGTCCAAATTTGACCCCCACTGTGCTTTTCTCGCGCCACCTCACGTCCGCTGAGATTGGACCAATCGGACCGACGCGAAACAGAATTGTTGAGTCGACTTCCAACAAAGAGAATTTGTCGAAAAAGCTGCAACCATCTTCTGAAATATCTTTGATCCAAATATCGCGCGACACGCCAACACGCGAACGATAGCGGCCCACAACCTCTACGGTGTGCCGCATCACTCGGCGATTGCCGACCTCGGTTCTCGGAGCTTTTTCGGCATGGGCCATTGTAAACTCTCTCGAATTGCGCGCTCAAAATGCAAATAGCAATTTTCTTAACTAGCCGTTTGGGTCAATTTCCTTGAATTTCAGTAAATAGCACTTGCCATTCTAGAGCTGGCGTTTCGATTAGAAGCGAAACCCGACGCGCACTCCGACCCGAACAGCATCGTCATCAAACCGAACATCGTTGGATGTCTTGAAGCGGTATTCTGCGCTGGCGCTCGCGTACAGACCGCGGTTAGAGCGGCCCCATGCTAGCTCTGCTGCGGGCGCTATATAGCTGTCTTTGCGCAAAGCTCCATTTGGGTCGCCTTGGGCAATGCGTGCATCGTAATCCCACTGGCGATATTCAAGCGATGGGCGAAAGCGCAATCGTTTTGCGATGGGCTGGCTGTATTTGATCCGCGCGCCTTGTCGCTCATAGCTGCGGAAAGGCTCATCTATGCTTTCATTGTCTTCCACTCTCGCATCCACGCGGACCCAATGGTAACGGCCCAAACGTCGATTGTATTGGCCTGCAATGCGATAGCCATCGCTGTTCCCACCAACCGTTGTGTCATAATCGCGTTCGCGATATTCGCCAGTCAAACGCACTCGATTGTCGCCGTCTTGCCATTGGACACGAGTGCCAAGGCTGGTCTGATCGGCGCTAAAGCTTTCGAGCACAGCAATGTTTTCAAAACGTCTCGCATAGGCTCTGACTTGCACAGTTTGCGACAGTTGATGGGTCACTTGGACCCGGCCGATAGTCGTTTCTAGGCTGTCGCGTCCGTTGCTGGAAAAATCGAAAATTCGCCCTTCGCCCTCGGCGCGAACAGTGGTTTGCTCGCTAAGATCATAGGAAACACCCAGCCTAACGCGGCCGCCGATACCCGAACTGTCGATCCCATCATCCTGATCAAAATCAAGGTCAGATTCGACAGTTCGCACTTCGACCAGCCCGTCAAACTGCAATGGATTGGCTGTGTCGGTTTGCGCATTGAGCGGCGCAGCCGACAGACCAAACATCAGTAGAAAGATCGGGCCAAAGATAGATTTGCGCGCGACGGCGCTTCGGATCGTCTTTGTTTTGCGCTGAAATTGGTGACGGAAGTTTTGGAGGGACAATGCCCAAAAAGACGCTCTCATAGCGCAATCCTTTCCTTGAGGCTGCCCGCTGCCGCTTCAAGGCATTGGCGCAGCATAGCATTTTGGGTGCCTGCTTTGATCAAATTATGTTCGTGGATACGCGCGACTTCGCTCAAATCGGGATCGCCAAATGTGCTGGCAGTTCCGGCGATCTGATGCATCAGATTGCGGATTTCATCGATTGTTTCCGAGCCAAAATTCTCTTGTGAAAGAGTATCTTCTACCAATGCGAGCGTGCGCCTGTTGCGATCACTGAACTGAGTTTCGAGCGATTCTAATAGGGCGGGCTCGACTTGGCTTGCACGAGAATCTGCTGAAAGGCTGGCATCATTGCCCACCTGACCATCATTCGAGCGAAAAGCCGCATCGTGACCCCATGCGTCGAGCGCAGCGCGCAAATCCTTCATTGTAACCGGCTTGGCGAGAAAGGCCTGCATGCCGCACGCACGATAGCTGCGAATCTCGTCAAAACTGGTCGCCGCAGTAATAGCGATGATCGGCAGAGTTTGCGCATCAAAGCCTTGGCTTCGCAGTCTCTTTGTTGTTTCTATGCCGTCGAGAATAGGCATCATCACATCGGTGAGCAAAAGCGAGTAAGGTCGCCCTAGATCCTGTGCTTGCTGAGTCATTTCGATCGCTTGCAGACCGTTTTCGGCAACATCCATTTCGACATTCAAATGCGCAGCCATAGCGCGCATGGCTTCCGCGCTAATCGGCGTGTCCTCAGCCAGCAAGATGCGCAGCCGCTGGGCGTAGGTCTCTGTTTCGACAACAGAGTTTGGGTTTAGAGATGCGTCTTTCACCCGATTCCTATGTAAGAATATGATTAAGACAGAACTAATGATCTTTACTGATTTGCGAGCAAAATGACCTGCGACATGCGTTTTCCTCGCCAGTGATAAAGCCAAACCCTTGGTGGGCAGAGCTTTTCACAAAAGCCCATATTTAACCGATAATTAGGGATGATTACTTACCTCTGATTGCAAGCGGTCGAGGCGCAAGGCCGAGGGTCGACCGAAGCTTGGCTGGGGCAATCCGGCTGCGCCATCATCCCTGCTCGCTCTTACCAAGCGAATAGGGGCTGCGAATGATGCAAAAGGAGTTCGGGCCACGTCAGAGACCGAGAAAGACGATTGCAGTGAGCATTCCATGGGCCGTGCAGGTCTTGGATCTGCGTTTCTCTAGTCTAACGGTCGCACTGACGAACTCTCATTCATTGTGTCAGCGCTTTCACCACCCCCTGCCATCGATAAGGCCAAAAACAAGGGTGCTTGGCCCCTCAAGGGTGCGCGCGCGCGCGGTCCCTTGCATGGGCGCTTGCATGGGCGCTCGCGTGCTCGCGCGGCTAGGCGCGACTTTGCCGCCCATTGGTTTGCTCCCTTAGCAATCGTGTGCGCTCTATCCCTCGCTCATATGCTTGGGCTTTTCGCATCGGTGGATGGCCGCTTTTTCGATGGCGTGACCGTCAATCAACCGGCCGCTGCGCCAAGCGTTGTCATTATCGAGCGCGACGCTCGATTTGAGAACCAGACAGCCGAGCGTTTCTCCGCTTTGGAAGCCGGTTTGGCGAAACAAGGCATTGAACGGGTCGGCTATTTGGGCGCTGATCGAGGGATGGTGTTATCCTCGAAGCTACCAGTGGTCATTGGCTTGTCCGCACGCGCTTTGCCCCAGAACGAAAGCTGGGAACTCAATTCAACCGGTGAATTGGGCGAGGGGGTCCCGGCGGCCCGAACGCTGGCTCCGGCACAATATGGCATCAATCGGGTGCAACTCTCAGCGCTTGAGGGTCGCAGCCAGCCAATAGCGGTTTTTGATGCGGCATTGGCTAATCGAACCCTAGAAAAACCTGAATTTCTGGTTCCAATGTCAGCGCGCCAAAGCATCCCTGTTTTGAAAGCGAGCCAGCTTGTGGCGGGCGATATCAAATCCGGCGAATTGTCGGGTCTGGTCGCGATGGTCGTGATGCCAGAGGCATTGCGCGGCTCTTTGAATACGCCGCTTGACCCCAGCAATAGCGCGACAAGCGAAGCAGTTTTTCGCGCGCATAGCGTCCATGCTCTCAAAACCGGACAGATTAGTCAGCAATTGAGCGCCTTGCCGATATTCGCTTTGCTCTTCGGCTTGGGTTTAGCCTTGGCGCTGCTCTTGCGCAGGACAGACCCCAAGCAGATCGCTCTGGTCATTCCCTTAGGCTTCAGCGTGCTGATAGCGGCTGTGTGCTGGGCCGCGATCATATATGGCGGTAAACTGCTGCCTGTTGCTGCTTTGCTGGCTGCACCGTGGATCATCACTTTTCAGCGCATTATTGCCCGCGAGACGGTTCAAGATCGCCGGCTTGAACGCACAGCATCGCGCGCTGTGCAAACCTCGTTCAGCCGCTCACCCCTTCGCGAGGGGGCAAGGCTGCCGCAGTTCCTCGGTTCTGCGGCGCAATATGCAGGGGTTGAGCGCAGTTTGCTCATCGAACTCAAACCCAATGGCGTTTTAGAGCCGGTTTCTGCCAACAACGCTTCGATTGATGATATTGCGCTTTCAGCCAAGGAACTGAGGCCCATATTGAAAGGCCTGCGCGAGACCTTTGCCGTTCGCAATGCAAGCGATATTGTGCCCAGTTGGGAGGGCGATGCTCTGATCGGCTGGATTGGCACTCCTGAGCAGCAGCTGTTTTGGCTTCACACGCGGCCAGACACTGAAACGCCGGGACAATCTGCGCATCTTGTGCGCGCAATTGTGACCAGTTTCCGCGAGCTTTTCCGTTCGCGCGCCGACCTAAACTCGCGCTCAGGCCAAGATCATCGTCATCTGCCGATTGACGATAAGGTGGCAAGCGCCATCGCCTTGGTGGGCAGCGAATCCGAACAGATCAGGCGCGGCTTTGACACTATTGATACAGCGGTGGTCATTTTCCACCTCATTGGCTCTCCCCTGCATGCCAATGAGGCCATGCAAGAGCTCTATCGCGAGGCTGGCCTTAGCCTGTTCGACACTTCACTGTCCGAGGCTTTGCTGGCCCTCACTGAGCTTGATGGAAAGCGGGTTAAAGCGCTGATCGAAGACCTTATGTTGAACGGCGCCGAAATGCGGATGCCGATGCGCGATTTGGGCCAAAACGAACGGCCAAGCCAGCGGATGCTGCGGATCGCTGCGCCCGCTCGCAATGCCCATGGTTCGGACCGGATCCTCGTGCTTGAGGCGATCGATATGCGCGATGTGAACCGCGCAGCTGATTTGCGCAAAGCCGTTGCCAAGTTCATTGATTTGCAATTGCGCAATGATTTTGAGGCCATTTTGCTCGGTTCTCAATTGGCGACCGATGACCGCTTAGCCAGCGATCAATTGCGCGGAGTTGTGGCCCGGATTGGCGAGACGGCACGGCGCGCGACGGGCCGTTTGGATGAGGTTGCAAGCCTCGTTCGGTCTGAAACAAGCGACCTTACTGAGGCCTGCTATCCCGTCGATGCAACTGCTGTCGTCAAAGACGCGATTGCTCGCGCGTCTACCCTTGCTGACGAGCTTGGCGTTGCGATTGAAGCCGATCACCCCGGGGTTAGCGGCTTTACTCTGGCCGAACCGGTCGCGCTTTGCGACATGCTGGTGGCGATGCTGCGCGTTGTCATTGCCGACACCCCTCATGGGGGCGTGGTGAAACTGAGATTGGAAGAGCTCAAAGGGCGTACGCATATCCGTATTTCGGGCGGCTTTGGCATCGGTTTTGATCGTTTGCTGTGGCTTATCGCCAATTACGAGGATGGCGCGGTCGGCGAGTACCGCCAGATTGGCGAAGGCATGGCCAAAGTGACGCGTTGGTCCGCCAGCGTTTCCTATTGGGGCAGCGAGGCCAATGGCTTTGGGTTCAACATAGATTTGCGAGGGGTAGGGTGATGTCCAAGCCTATGACCGAGATAACAGCGGCCCATATTCTGGTGGTCGATGACGACCCAATTCTTGCAGGGTTCTTGCAATTGACTCTCGAATTGGAAGGGTACCGCGTTGCGGTCGCCAATGATGGCGCGGTGGGTCTCGACAAAGTCGCGCGCGAGCGCTTTGACCTGGTTCTGCTGGATCTTGTGATGCCAAAGATCGACGGCGTGAAATTCCTACGTCTGCTGAACGAAGGTCAATCACACCGTCCGCCCATTATGATCGTTTCCTCTGCCATAGAGGAGAAGTTGACCGATCAGCATCGCGCGCTTGGCGTAGTGGATATTGCGCGCAAGCCAGTGGAAACGAAAGAGCTAGTCACGCGCGTCAAACGCGCATTGGCAAGCTCTATAGGCTCACGCGGCCAATCGGCCATTGCGGGGCGCGGCTAACCTCAAGGCTATGAACCTTTTCCCACTCACCATATTCCCCGAGGGCGGATTGGCAGGATCAATCATAACGACCGTTTGGGTCGGTGTGTTTGTCATGTGCTTTTTCAATCTGCGCTATGGTTGGGTGCTGTCGGGCTTGGTTGTGCCGGGCTATCTTGTGCCGCTCTTGATTGTGAAGCCCTTTGCGGCCCTCGTTATCAGTGTCGAGGCAGTGCTCGCATATCTGCTGGTCTGGCTTTTTTCTGAAAAGCTAGCGCCCGGCCGTTTCCCGAGCCTGTTTGGCAGAGACAGGTTTATGGGGCTAATCCTCGCGAGCATCGCGATTAGGCTGTCTTTTGATGGCTATCTATTGCCTGAGTTTTCGACTTGGCTCGAGAGCAATTTTGACCGGCGGATTGACTGGGAAAACAATCTGCAAAGCTTTGGTCTGGTGATCATATCACTGATGGCCAACCAGTTTTGGAAGCCCGGGCTAAAGCGCGGCCTACCCATGGCGATTGTCACAATCGGTCTGACCTATCTCATCATTCGATACGGTCTGATGGAATTGACAAACTTCCGCATCAGCGGCGTCTATTACCTTTACGAGGGGCTCGCGAGTTCCATTTTGGCCAGTCCTAAAGCCTATATGATCTTGACGCTAACGGCGCTTATCGCAAGCCATTATAACGTCAAATATGGTTGGGATTTCTCGGGCATTTTGATCCCGGCCTTAATTGCTTTGCAATGGTATCAGCCGACCAAAATTCTCACATCCTTCGGCGAGGCTATCGTAATTTACACGATTGCACGCATGGTCTTGAGCCTACCGATTATGGCCAATGTTACGTTAGAGGGCGGGCGCAAATTGCTCCTGTTCTTCAACATTAGCTTTGCTTGGAAGCTGGCGCTTGGCTGGGTGATTGTGCTGCAAGGCATCGACATCAAGATGACCGACTTTTTCGGTTTCGGCTATCTCTTGTCGACCCTCATCGCGATCAAAGCACATGATAAGGACATTTTCCCAAGGCTTGCCCGTTCGACTCTGCAAGTGAGCCTTGCAGGCGCTGTGCTCGGCAATTTCCTCGGCTTTACTCTAACCGCCGCGACAACGCGTGCGCCGTGGAATGATGCACCCGCGCCTGCCAGCGATTTTCGGTCCAGCGATTCGCCGCAGATGAACGCTTTGGTCGTTAATGCGGTTGGCGATGCTTACACCCGCAAAATGCGCAAAGTTGCTTTGCCTGTGTCAGAGGAAAGCGGCGCGTCACTTGCCCGCTTGATCGAGCTGATCGAGGAAGGCGTGCCCGAATTTGCGCTTGAATTTGACCAGCGGGCAAGCGGCTGGCGGGTGCGGGGCCTAGAAAACGGTCGGCTAGCGATCATTCGTGATGATGGCAAAGGCGCAGAATTGCTGATCTTTGATCCCAATGCCTCAGGAGCCGAAGCGATTATTCTGCCTGACCCGACCCAAAAATCGGGTCTCGCGATGGCCGCGCTGGCATTGCAGCGCAATCAGAATGCGCGCTGGCTTGTTCTGTCTGCGCCATCATATTCGGGCCGTCTTGAAGGCGGCAGCGTTGCAGAGATATTTTTTAAAACGACCGATATGACGCATATCATTCTAGGCGCATCGGCTAAGGGCGCTTCGTCTAGTTTCGCATTCTCGGACCGCGCTGCTGCTTCCAGCGATGTTGCAGGCCTAAGGTCGATTGTTCCTGACCTAGCTATCAATCTGGCCCAAGAACGGATTGGGGCGAAGGGAGCGCATGCCAGCTTGCAATTGAGCGATGCGGCACTGCGCAGCATCTCTAGCAAGGTGGCTGGCCTCACAACGGAGCGTCCGGAGGCGTGCAAATTGTCCCGCGATGCCGCTGAGGACAGCGGTTGGACCGGGTTGCATCAGCTGTCCTTCGCTCGGTTTGAAATCGCGGCGCCAATGATCGAGCGCGTCCGCAATGGCAATGCGCCCGAGTTGGCTAGCGCTGCCGCTCAGCTTGCTGGCATGCAGATAGAGCGCTGCCATTTTGATCAGAAAGTGCATTGGGCCTTGTCTTCGCCAAACCGTGATGAGGGCAATATCTTTATGGCCGAGGGCGCTGAGCTGCATCGGGCCGTGCTGACCTTTGAAAATTCGCGCGGGGTTCTCCCAACGCGGATTGGGGCAGCGGTTCACAACAATTGGAATTCCAGCGCTCTGTTTGTCGCTAACCGCAGCGACAGCTTTTTGCGCGATCCGCGCAGCATTTTCGATGCCACTTGGCAGGAATGGGTCCGCAGCCAAGAAGGCCTAGACGACCAAATGATTTTCCAATTGCGGGCTCGCCCTGCTGAAGCTGTGAATTACCGCAAGGGCGTTGATGTGCTGGTGGCTAAGGACCGCATTGGTTCTGACAAGCAAGCCTTTACCGAATTGGTGTCGGCTTTGCGCAAAGCGGGTCTGCGCGCAGAAACAGTGACCAACTCGGTTGAACAGGCGGGAATGGAAGCGCGCCCAAGCATGTCGATGCGCTATTTGGAAGGCACGAGCGAGCGCCGCTATGCCTTTGGTTGGCTTATGTTTGCTGGCGTCGGGGGGCAGTCGAAATGAGCCTGTCACTCCTAGCCAAAGGACTGGTGTTTCTTTGCCTTGCTCTTATTGCGGGCGTTTCGGGCAGCAAATATGCGGCTCCCATTGCCGCTTATGTGACCGATGCGCGCGATGTTACAGCGCGTGATGCGCGCATTTCCAAGCGCTCTATCGCTTATCGCATCCCGCAAGATGGCAAGCTTGTCTTCGCATTTTCGCAAGCCCGCTCGACCGCCAAAATTCTCGTCGCACCGTCCGTGGGCGAAGAGGTTCGAGCGCTCGAAGAAGGCTTTGTCTACGGCATCAGAGTGCGCTGGATTGGCAGCGAAGATCAAATATTGTCATCGCATGATGTTTACCTTCAAGCCGACTCTCCTGACACAGTGTACACCTCTGGCGAGAAGTGGCGTTTTTTCCGAACCCGTCCAGAATTGGTCGCAGAACAAGATCAACTCTTGGTTGAAAGCCCCGAACCTGCAGCGCGGCTTGAGCTTGAGGGCTTTGATATTGATGGCGGCATCGTTGGCATTGATGTCCGAGTGTTCGAGCAGCGCACTTATCTGGGTAATCAATCGCTCGCAGCCTTCCGGCGCCTAAGCGATGATACGCGCGCCGTTCTTGCTGCGCCCAACGCTTTTCCAGCCGATATGCTGTCCGAGGAAGAAGAGTTCTACCTTGGCAAAAACCACTGGCGCGCCCTTGGTCCCGTCGGGCGAAACGGCCGCGACTACACAATGCTGGTTCTCTATGAGGCTCTGCGCGAGGATATTGCGAGCGATGCTGCCGGAGCCTATGCGGCTGGAGGCGCGATATGAGCGCTGCAAAACCCCTTCTTACAGGCGGCGCGGCTGCGGTAATCCTCGCTGGCGCAGCCACGCTTTTCCCGCCCTTTGCGACGGTTGATCGTGCCGCTAGCGCTGAGCAAAGCGAGTTTGCCCGAGCGCAAGCCTCTTTCGCGCAAATGCTTGGAACGGCTGGGGCTAATGCAAAGAAACTCGCAGAGTTTGGCTTGGCCAGCAGCGCTCTTCCCGGCGCCGAAGACGCGGTTTTGTTGCGCGAGCAAGCGGGTTCTTGCGCAGGGCAGGGGATCTATTGGATAAGGAACAAGGGTGAGCGCAAGCTGGCGATCACTGCGCCCCATCGCGGGTCTGACCGCCATACTGGTACTCTTGCTTCTGCGCTTTTCCTAGAAACGAATGCGCAAGCAGCAGCGTGGAATTCTGCGCCGCGTCGACCGACAAAAACATGCGAAATCGGCATCGATTTAGCGCGCGAGGAGAACCATCTTTTCACCGCTTTTGCGCTCGGCTTTGCGCAAGCGTCACCCGCTGGCTTAATGGTTCAGCTACACGGCTTTGACGGCGAGCGCCGCAGGTCCATCGCCGCCCAAAACGCTGCGATGATCATCAGCAATGGAACCGAGCAGCCAAACGACCGTGTGTTCGATTTGGCCGACTGTTTGAGCCTCGCTTTCGCCCCTGCATCTGTTCTGGTTTATCCGGGCGACACAGGCGAGTTGGGGGCGTTGTCGAACGCTCAAGGCAAAGCCCTGCGCGAGGCCAATTTTGACGGCTTTATCCATATGGAAATTGCTGCTGATTTGCGCGCTGCCTTGGTTGCAGATGGCAATTTGCGCGCAAAGCTGGCGACCTGCCTTGTGGAGGCTAGCTAGATGAGTGTGCTCAGCAAGATTGACACCGGCCTCGCTCAACCCTTGGGAGGGGCACTGAACGAGCCATTGGACCGGCCACACGGTGAGGCGCACCGTCAGGCGGCAAAAGAACGCGCGCTTCTAGACAGGTTGAGCGAGCAGCTCGCCCCGAAGATGCGCCCAGTTTTTGAGGATATTCACGCTGAAATTATTGGACTAGCGGGCAAAGCAGCACTCGCCAGCGCGCGCACTCATGCTGAAGTTTTGCGGCGCTATTGCCAAAAACAAAGCGAAACCATTGCGCAGCTTACGGCGGCTGAAAAAGAGTTTCAGACGCGCAGCATCAATGCGGTTGATACAGCAGAAGAACAGGCAGCAATCCTTGATTTTGTCCGCGCTTTGGGTGCCAACGCCAAGCAAGTGCAAAGCGACCGCAAGGCGCTTGACGCCTTTTTCGATGCGGATGCTGCATTAGAGCGGTTTCAAAAGCGGGTTGGCGAGCGTGAGCGCGCTTTGGCTCATGGATTGGAATGCTTGGGCTTTGTCGGCGGCGATGCAGTTGCTGAGGACCCAGCGCTGGTTCAAAGTGCATTTTTTGTTCAAGTGTTCGATGAATTGCTCGACGAAATGCGCAATTGGCGCGGCGATGCACGGGTTCGGAAAGCCGCCCATAGTTGCCTTGCCACGATTGCCGAACAAGTGCGGCGTTGGCCCTTTGGTGCTTGGCTTGAAGCGGTGCTGAGCGCGACGCGGCGCGTATCGCTAGATGAAAGCGAAGACGTGTGGGTTCAATGCGCTTCATTTGACGCATTGCTAGCGCTTTCGCCCAAATCCATCGGTAATGCCATCGGTGCAAGGCTAGTACAGCCGCTGGCTTCCAAACCCTTGCAAATTCGCGATAAAGAGCTGTTTCTGCGCCGCCATCTGGTGCAATTATTGGCCCGCAACTTTGGACTTGATGAAGCGTTTCGCGCCCTCTTGATCAGGCTTCGCGGTGATGAAAGCGGCGCGGTGCGCCAGAGTTTTGCCGACATATTGCACCTGTTGCCTTCGCGCTTTGCTGCCGAGACATTCGCCATTTTGCGTGATGATCCAGACAGCCAAGTGCGCGCCGCGATTTTTGCGGATATGGCGCGTATGCTAAGCGTGGTGCCGGCACAGGTGCTTGGCGGCCACATCACCCATATTCTTGAGCATGATAGCGATGAATTTGTGCTGCGTATGGGGCTTGATGCGGCGACCAATCTTGCAGCGCAAGCGATCCAAGGCAAGCTGCCTGAAGCAGAGCAAGTGATCGCCGAATTGCGCTTTGCCATTGCTCAGCTTCAAACCCGCAAGCTGCCTGCGAAGAGCGCAGGCAAATTGATGCGATGGGCTGATGAGGCGCATGAGCGCATATGGCTGGTTGCCGACACCCAAGCGCGCGAGATCGCCGCCATAATCCACTCTGCCACACATGATCAGCGCGAGGCTCAGATACGCCCAGTCAAGTCACTTGCGCCATGGCTTGCCGATCATAGCGATAGCGTTGGGCGCGTCATGGCAGTGATGGCGCAGAATGACTTTGGACTGTCACTGCGTATGGGCCGGCGGCCGGCCATTCAGCGCGGTGAATGGATCAAACGTCGTTTCTGGCGCGTCCTTTTTGAAGGAAGCAATTCTGCCACTGACAAACGCCAAGCGCATATCCATACGACGGGGCGCCACTATTTTGGCACTGTGATCGCTCCAAGTGCGCGCATGGCAGAGCTGGCCCCTACCAAGGTGCCGGGTGAGCCTTTGTTCGAAAGTTCAGAAGGGGGCTGGCGCAATTACCTGCCGCTGGTCGATATGATTTTGAGCGCGCTTGATCAGGGTGAGGCCTTGCGCATTTTCACAAGCGCTGGCGTTACCCAGATCGAGCCGCCAAGCGGATTGCTACGGCGCTTGCGGGCGTTTTGGCATGTCTCGCGCAATTTTGCGTCATTGGCAGAAGTGCGCAATCGCGAGCCGAGTGAATATTGCGCGGCTTTACGCAAGCTTGGGATGGCGATCAGCTTTTCCGCTTATGAGACCGATCATAGCCACAACAGCACTGCCAATAAGGCACCCAATCAGACGCCCAATCAGGTAATCGCGCAGATATTCAGCTGTGAGCCCGCCTCATGATTGGAACGCTCAGCTCTCTTTCCGATCAGGCCTTTGCCTATGCTTCGACCGTTTATGAAAATACACTGGTCGAGCTCGCTATTTTTGTCGCGCTCGTCAGCCTCTATTTCTTCGCCCGGCACGTGCTGCTGGGCCTCTATGCGCGGCGCTTGCGCAAATCCCTGAAACTGGTTCTGGGAGGCTGGGGCACGCGCGGAAAATCCGGGACGGAGCGGCTCAAGGCAGGATTGATGAACGCTGTTGGGCCTTCGATCGTTTCGAAGACAACAGGTTGCGAGGCGATGTTCCTAATCGGTACGCCATTTGGCGGGCTTACAGAGATGTTTCTGTTCCGCCCCTATGACAAGGCGACGATCTGGGAGCAGTTCAACCTCATGAAGACCTCTAAGGGGCTTAAAGCCCGCGTGTTCCTGTGGGAGTGCATGGGGCTTAATCCCGAGTATGTGCGCGTCTTGCAGCAGGATTGGATGCGCGACGATATTGGCACCATCACCAACACCTATCCCGACCATGAGGATATTCAAGGGCCAGCCGGACGCAACATTCCAGAGGTCATGTGCGAGTTTATTCCGAATGGTTCGCAAGTGCTGACCACCGAAGAAGAAATGCTGCCAATCCTCGAAGAAGGAGCCGCCACAAGACAAGCGCAGATGCGCACAGTGGGCTGGAAGCAGGCAGGCCTTGTCCACCAGGATTTGCTCGATCGTTTCCCTTATGAGGAGCACCCTTACAACATCGCTTTGGTAACGGCGATGGGCGATGAGTTGGGCCTAGACCATGACTATTGCGTGCGTGAAATGTCCGACCGTGTGGTGGCCGATCTGGGCGTGCTGAAGACCTATCCGCGCTCTACGATCAATGGCCGGACGCTTGAATTTATCATGGGCATGTCTGCCAATGAACGCTTTGGCGCGATGGGCAATTGGGATCGTATGGGCCTTGCCAAGCATGACCTTGCGACCGACCCAGAGATATTCGTATCAACCGTGGTCAACAATCGCGCTGACCGTGTGCCGCGCAGCCGCGTGTTTGCGCGTATGCTAGTGCATGACGTTGCCGCAGATCGCCATGTTTTGATCGGCTCTAATGTCGAAGGCCTTATCGGCTTTATCAAAGAGGAATGGGACGGCTATGCCGCCAATCTAACCCTTTTTGAAGAAGGGGAAGACCCGCTTGATTTGCTAGCGCAATTGTCGCGTCACCAGCGGATTGCGCAAGACCAGCAAAGCCTTGATGGCTTGCTTGCGGCAATGCTCAGCCCCCAAAAGGATCAGATCGCTATTGACGATGCCATTGCGGCTGCAAAGCAAGGAAAGCTTGCCGAGGCATTGCGCGAGGCGGGCGTGGCGGGTCATGCTGCAATTGCCGATCATTATGCGGCCATGGAAGCGCGCAAACAGGCGCTGATGGAGCTGCAAGAGGCCGTCAAGCGGGGCGGCGATCAGGACGGCAACAAAGCTGCTCTTGATGCACAGCTTCGTGAACTTTTGGGCGAGGCATTTACGGCCAAGCTTTTGCCTGTGCGCGATGTCTA
>CAZTFZ010000028.1:0-2206 GCA_964613105.1 uncultured Porphyrobacter sp.
ATACCAAATGCTGGTTAATAGGATTTGGGCATCCCCATCACATGTTCTGCGATAAAGGCGAGGATGAGGTTGGTAGAGATCGGCGCGACTTGGTAAAGCCGCGTCTCACGATATTTGCGCTCAATATCAAATTCTGCAGCAAATCCGAAGCCGCCATGGGTCTGGATGCAAGCTTCGCCAGCAGCGCAGCTAGCATCAGCCGCCAGCATTTTGGCCATATTCGCCTCTGCGCCGGCATTCTCGCCCGCTTCATATTTGCGCAAAGCATCATGCACCATCAGCTCGGCAGCGCGCATTTGCGCATAGGCCTTTGCGAGCGGAAATTGTATGCCTTGGTTCTTAGCAATCGGCCCGCCAAATACCTTGCGTTCCTTGGCATAGTCGCTGGCCTTATTGAGGAACCATTTGGCATCGCCAATGCACTCTGCCGCGATCAAGGCGCGCTCGGCATTCATGCCTGAGAGGATATAGCGAAAGCCTTTGCCTTCCTCGCCGATCAAATTGGCGGCAGGAACTTTCAAATCCTCGATGAAAATCTCTGTCGAGGAATGGTTCATCATAGTGTTGATGGGCCGGATCGTCAGGCCATTGCCAATCGCCTCGCGCATATCGACGAGAAAGACCGACAAGCCATCGGTACGTTTCATATTGGCAGCCTCTGCCTCATCGCGCGGAGTGGTGCGCGCTAGCAGCATCATAAGGTCGGAATGTTCAGCGCGGCTGGTCCAAATTTTCTGGCCATTGACGATGTAATGATCGCCCTCACGCCGTGCCTCTGTGCGCAACGATAGCGTATCTGTGCCGCTTGTCGGCTCGGTCACGCCAAAGGCCTGAAGCCGCAATTCGCCGCTGGCAATTTTGGGCAGATAGGCTTGCTTTTGCTCCTCAGAGCCATGACGCAGCAATGTGCCCATGATGTACATTTGCGCATGACACGCGCCGCCATTGCAGCCTTGCATTTGGATTTCTTCAAGGATGGCTGCTGCGCCCGACAAAGGCAGACCAGCGCCGCCATATTCCTCTGGAATGAGGGCTGCGAGATAGCCTTCTCGGGTCAGCGCTTCGACAAATTCGGTCGGATATTCGCGTTTATCATCCTTGGCCCGCCAATATTCGCCTGGATATTCCTGACACAATTTGGCGACCTCGCTGCGAATTTCGTCGTAGGTTTCGATCATGTATTTGGAAATCTCGTCAATTGTCGGCGCTCGTCGCGATACAATTTTCGAGTAGCACGGAGAATCCCCATGCAAAAGTGCGAATGGGCCATACTATCGGCTTTGATAAGAAGCGGATGGCCCCGTTGGGCACATCCTTGCCGGATAGATTACTGGGCTGCCGCAACGGCAAAACCATTGGCCTGCCTGTCCTCTAAGACGATCGACACACGCCTATTGCGGGGGTCTGTGGGGTTATCCGGGATCAGCAATTCACGCGCTGCGACGCCCTCAATCCGCGAGAAACGCTCTTCGCTAATGCCGCTGCGCATCAAAGCCTGACGGGTGGCTTCTGCTCGTCCAGACGAAAGCGACCAATTGTTTGAGGGGACGCCGGGCTTCCATTTCAGCGCATCAGTATGTCCGCGCACAACGATGGTCTGGCCATTGTCTCCAATAGCCTCTGCGACGATCTGCACAATTGCGCGGGCATCAGGGACCAGCACGGTTGTGCCAATCGTAAACATAGAGAAATCGGCATCATCAACGAGATCAATACGGATGCCTTTGGGCGTGTTTACAACCCGCACTTGGCGAGCGATTTTCTTCAAGCGCTCTTGCGCGTTGAGGCGTTCTTCAATCGTTTCCTTCAAGGCCTTTCGTTCCATCTCGGCCTTCGCCTGTGCCAAGGCCGCGGCTTCGTCTAGCGCGCGATTGTCGCTTGTGTCGGGACCGCCGCGCGCGCCGCGCGGCACAGTGATGGCTTTAGCACCGGTTTGGCCTTGGCGATTGGGGTAATTGTCGACTTCATTGATCGAAGAACCGCCCAATACGCCATCAGCGCCAGCACTGCCTTCGCGGTAATTGATGAGCGTCGGTGTGAAGTGATCGGCGAGGCCCTTGCGTTGATCCTCAGTGGTTGCTCCCAACAGCCACAGCAGCAGGAAAAAGGCCATCATCGCGGTCACAAAATCGGCATAGGCCACCTTCCATGCGCCGCCATGGTGGCCGCCGCCTTCGATAGTGATTTTCTTGACGATGATGGGCGC
>CAZTFZ010000028.1:2306-7551 GCA_964613105.1 uncultured Porphyrobacter sp.
TCACCGCCATCATCAAGGACGGTTTCCTCAGCCATCCTATTTGCCCCGCATCATATCGAGCAATTCGGTGAGCTTGGGGCGGTGAGCAGGCGGCAAACCCGACCGTGCAGCCTCCAGAACCAGCGGCTGAGGATAGCCGTGGAGACTGGCGATAATCACCTGTTTGACAGAGTAATAGATCTGCTTGTCATGGGCGATGACTTGGTTCAGCCGCGAGGTCATCGGACCGACAAAGCCATAGGCCAAAAGCACGCCCAGAAAGGTCCCGACCAAAGCGCCGCCGATCATTCCGCCCAAAACCGAAGGCGGCTCGTCGATAGAGCCCATGGTTTTGATAATCCCCAAAACCGCCGCGACGATCCCCAGTGCAGGCAGACCATCGGCCAGACCCTGCATGGCATGGGCAGGCTCTTCCAATTCATGAAGCTGGGTCTTGATGGCATTGTCGATGACGTCTTCGATCGCATGGGTTTCCAGCGTGCCCGATGAGACCACCAGCAACGTCAGCGCATCGCAGATCATGCCGCAGACCACCTCATCGCTTTGAAGCTTGGGGTATTCCGCAAAAATAGCCGAATTTTCCGGCTCTGTGACATGGCTTTCGAGCGCCACTGCGCCCTCGCTGCGCATGATTTTCATCAGTTTGGAGGTGAGCGCAATCGCGTCAATATGGTCCTCGTCGGAATAGGTTGGACCTTTGAAAACCTTGGCGAATGCGCCGCCGATGAGTTTCAGCTCATGCATGGAATTGCCGATAACTGTCGCGCCAATCGCGGCCCCGCCGATCATGATCATCTCGAACGGCAAAGCCTTCAAAATTGGCATCATAGACCCGCCTGCGAGCATAAAGCCGCCGAACACCATAACGATAAGAATAAGGATGCCGATGGCTGCGAACATTGCGGGTGGTGGTCCTTAGGCTGAGGGAGAAAGTGGGAGAGAGGGTTGGGCGTGCACAGTGCTAGATTTGATCAAACAGGCTGAGCGTTGAGAGGCGGGTAAAGCTGGCTTGGCTCGCTTCAAGGACGGTCAAAACCTGCTGCATTTGGGTGATCGCTTCGGCAATATCGACGCCGCCAATTGCGCCGCCTTCAATGCTGCGTTCTTCATTGCGGGTGATCTCTGCCTGTTCGACCGTGTCGATCCATGCGAGCCGCACACCGATCACGGTTTGGCTGCGGGTGACAGTGTCAACGGCTTCGTCAAAGCCAGCGAGGGCATCGCGCGCTGATTGGGCGGGATCGGCTGCGCCGCCGGGCCGCAGATCGGCTTCTAGCTGGGCGAGAAAGGCAAAGGCATCGGTGGCAGCGCCTTCATGGGCAAAGTTCAAGACTTGCGGGCCGTTGACGCCGCGTTCCACGCTGACGCCTTGGCCAATTTCGAGCGATCCTGAGCCAGTGCCGCCCACATAGGTTACGTTGCCCGCGCCATCTTGCGTATAGGCTGGGGCTTCTGCCTCGCCGCCGAACAAGGCCCGTCCGGTGAGCGAAGTGGCATTGGCGCTCGCAAAGATTGTATCGCGCAAGGATGCAATCTCATTGGCGATGGCCTCGCGCCCCGTTTCTGAGGTCGCGCCATTGCTGGCTTGGATGGTCAGCTCTCGGGCGCGCAATAGAGCGTTTGTGATATCGTCAAGGCGTGTATCGGAGCCGCGCAATTCCTCGCGCGCTCGGATCGTATTGCTAGCGTCCACATCAGCGAGGCGGTCCGCTCTTTCCAAAGCGCGCAGACGCGATGACGCAATCGGATCATCAGAGCCGCGCTGCAATCGTTCACCTGAGGCGATCTGGCTTTGAGCGCGCTCTGCATCAGCGCGAAGGCCGACCATTTGCGATTGCGATCGAGCGTAGAAAGCGGCGGTAGAGTTGAGGGCTTCGAGCATGGCCTAGCGGATCCCCAAAATCGTATCGAAGACATTGCGAGCCACTTCGATGACTCGGCCAGAGGCTTGGAAGGCCTGTTGGAAGCGAACGAGATTGGCCGCTTCAACGTCCAAATCGACAGCGGTCTCGCGGCTCAAAACAATGTCGGCAGTCTCGGCAATTGCGGCCAAAGCATCGCGGGCAATCCCGCGACCGCTCACCGCATTGGCGATGTCATAGAGAATGCGGTCCGCCTCTTCAGCTGGCCCGCCATTGGCAAGGGCTGTGCGCAGGGCCTCAAGGTTGCTGGCATCGCGGCTAGCGGCAGGAGAGCCTGCTGGCGCTGTCGCAAAGGCATCGCCCGATGTGGCTGACAAAGCGATTGTGGCTGCGTTTGTGCCCGAAAACAGCGGCTGGCCAGCGCTGCCATCAGGCGCTGTGCCGCCTGCTTGAGCGTCATTCACGGTGGTGATGATCAGGGCTGCCAGACCATCCAATTCGCTTTTGCTGTCGCGCAAAGCGATAAGGGCTTGGGATTGGCCTGCCAATGCGCCGCTAGTGGGTGTTACTGCAGCGCCATCAAGAGTGAAGCTGGCGGTCCCATCGGGGTTTTGATTGGCTGCTAGGCTGGCGCTATTGGTCCCATCAACCAGAAATGGCCCAGTGCCATCACCAAGCCGCACCGCGACCACGCCGCGTTCTTGATAGTCAATTGTGATGCCGACTTGGCCCGATAGATCAGCAAGCTGAGCATCGCGTTGATCAAGCAAGGTCGCTTGGGCCGATGTGCCATCCTGTGTGCGGACAATCGCAGCGTTAAGCCGCGCTAGTTCTGCACTGGCAAAGTTGGCTGTTTCAACGCCTGACTGTGTCGCGGCAAGCGTTTGCCCAGTGCCATTGTCGAGCGCGCTGTCGGCAATTTGCAGCGTGTCTGTCAGGCTGCGAGCATTTTCAAGCGCTGCTGCTCGCAAAGAGCCATTGAGCGGGTCTGCTGATAAAGCGGCAAGGCCAGCTTCAAATTCGACAATGGCGGGATAGACGCCCGCTTGCTCGATTGCGTTTTCGGCCAATTGCAAACCGCTAAGTTCAGCGTCCGCGCGGGCTAGGTCGCCGCCGCTGCGCCGGGCTTGGTTTTGCAAGAACACTGCATCGGTGCGGCGCACTTCGTCAATCCGCACACCGCTCATGGAATTGTTCGAATAATAGGCCATGTTGGAGGTTGCAGTGACCTCGCCAAAAACGGCATTGCGGCGCGCGTAATCTTCATTGGCGGAATTGGCGATGTTTTGGCTGGTGACTTCTAGCGCCGTGCGCGCAGCAATTGCGCCGCTGCGGCCAATGTTGAGCAATGACGATGCCATGGTCTAAGCTTCCTTTTGTGTCACAAGGGCGCTCAGCTGGCGCTCGATTTGATCGGCAAGGCCAAAGCCGCCGTTTTGCGAGGCCATTTCAGCCACATTCTCATCGCGCATGGCGGTGAATTGCTTGAGCCCTGCGCCCGAAGACAGCGGGCCATCCTCAGAAAAAGGGCCTGAGCGAGCCGTGGCCAGCATCCGGCGCACAAAAATCGCTTCAAAGGCTTCTGCTGCCTCGCGCAATTGCATGTCCTGCAGCGCCGCAGTCTGCTTGCTGGCAGAGCCTGACTGAGCAGTAGAAAGACCGATAGGTTGAGTGGTGAGCGCGCTCATATGATCACCATTTCCGCTTTCAATGCGCCGGCTTGTTTGAGCGCTTCCAAAATCACCACCAGATCTGATGCACCGACGCCGAGCAGATTCAGCGCATCAACAATTTGCGACAGCGATGCCGCCCCCGGCATAGCGATGACATTGGAGGATTGTTCTTCGATTGTGATGTCGGTCGATGGCTCAACCGCAGTGACCCCTTCAGAGAAGGGTTCTGGCTGGATTACTTGGGGAGCCTCGTCGATGCGTATGGTCAATTTGCCATGGCTGATCGCGGCGGGATAAAGCCGCACTGCTTGATTGATAACGACCGTTCCCGTGCGCGAATTGACGATGACTTTGGCGGCCTCAGGAGCGGGCTGAACCGATAGCATTTCAATCTCTGCGAGCATGGCTGAGCGCTGGTCATTGCCATCCGGCATAGTGAGCGCCAGCGTCACTCCATCGACCACGCTGGCGATGCCGGGATAACGCGTGTTGATTGCATCGCGCATCCGATTGGCGGTCAAGAAATCGGCAGTGTGCAGGTTAAAGAACATCTGACCAGAGGCATCAAATCCGGTCGCAACGGCGCGCTCGACGCTCGCCCCTTCGGGTATTCGGCCAACTGTGGGCACATTGACTGTCAATTGAGAGCCATCTGCGCCCGACACACCAAGCCCGCCAACCGCGACATTGCCTTGCGCCATGGCGTAAATCTGCCCGTCTGCGCCGACCAGCGGGGCTAGAATGAGCGCGCCTCCGCGCAAAGAACTGGCCCTGCCAATCGTCGATACGGTGATGTCTATTCGCTGACCCGGCTTGGCGAATGCTGGCAAGTCGGCGGTGATGATAACGGCTGCGGCATTCTTAAGGTTGGGCGAAACACCCGGCGGCAATTGCAAACCGAGACGGCCAGAGACGCCGCGAAACGCCTCGGTCAAATATTCCAGATTGTCATCGCCTGTTCCATCCAAGCCAACGACTACGCCATAGCCAGTTAACTGGTTGGATCTCAGGCCTTGAAAATCGCCTAGGTCGCGCACGCGTTCAGCCGCGCTTGTGACGGGCGTTAGCACGGCCAAAAGCACAAGCACGAATGCCGCAGCCTTGGCTAGGAATGGCGGCATTAATTGCTGCGAGAGCGGAGTTGGAAGCGAATGTCGGGGAGGTGTCATCATCAATACCTTAGAAGGGTGAAATCATGCCGAAAAAGCGCGATAGCCAACCGGGCCGCGAAGCCTTTTGAACCGCGCCTTGGCCCGAATAGATGATCCGCGCATCGGCCACTTGGCTCGATGAAATGCGGTTGTCCGAGCTCACATCAATCAGCCGGATAATCCCTGCAAATTGCACCCATTCCTCCCCTTGGCTCAGCGACATTTGCTTCTCGCCCACGACCAAGGCTGTGCCATTGGAGCGGACCTCGGCAATGGTCACCGCAAGCGCACCTGACAGAGTGCTGTTTTGCGCTGCATTGCCTGAGCCATTGAACGACGCATCTGCGCCAGCATTAAGGGCATTGGGGTTCAAAAACTGCAGAGGGCCGGCAGTTGGCGGCGTAATGCTTGCATCGCCTGTGCGTGCGGTAGAGCCGCTCACGGATTTGTTCGAAGCGATGTTTTCGCTTAATACAATCGTGACCAAGTCCCCGACATTGCGCGCACGCAGCCCTTGATGCAGAGCGGCATAGCCTTGGGCGATCTGAAATATCGCTCC